>JAICSR010000063.1 GCA_025936795.1 Ktedonobacterales bacterium
AGCGCCCCGGCCTGGCGTGTTAGCCGCGTGAGCTGGCGCACCGCGCCCCCGCCAGCGGCGACCACGCCCACCTGCCCACGATACCAGTCCGTCTCATCCGGCCCCTCGCCATAGTAGAGCGCGAAGTTCGCGCCATCGGGCGACCAGGCATAGTCCCAGACGGTCAGGTTGGCGGGTGTCACTGGCTCTGGCTGTCCGCCGTTCAGCGGCACGGTCCACAGGCGCGTATGGCGGCCCGGCGTCACGACGATGGGATCAGACGATGGCTCAGGCCCTTCCAGCGAGGTGAAGGCAAGTCGCTGGCTATCGGGCGACCACGCGGGGAAGTTCACGCCGTTGGGCAGCGCGCAGACCCGCCGCGCGTCGCCGCCCTGCGCAGGCATGACGTAGAGTTGCGGCTTGTCGAAGCCGCCCGCCTCGTCGCGGTCAGAGAGGAAGGCGAGCCACGTGCCATCTGGCGACCAACGCGCGAATGTGTCGTTCTTGGCGCTGGCGGCGAAGACGCTGGCCTCATCACGCTTGCCCTCCTCAGCCGACGCCACCCAGACACTCATGCGCCGCCGCTGCTGACCGGGCGCCCACTCTGCTAACGTGAAGGCCACGCGCTTGCCATCTGGCGAGAGCGCTGGATCATGCGCGAAGCGCAGAGAAGCCATCATCTCCGGCGTGATGGGCTGACGCTGGACGGTCGGCTGACTCGTGGCGTTGTCGTTGTGGTTCATGCGCTGCTGCTCCTGCCTGGTTGAGAAGACGTGAGTGGGACTGCGCGGAGGGCTGGCTCCGCTGGCGCGAGGCCGCCGAGCAAACCGTGGATAGCGCTAGACACACTATAACTCAGCCAGGCGAGTGGGCGCCGGGCGATGCCGTTGCTGAGGTCCGGCGCGTAGCGAGGCGCCGTGCGCATATGCGATGATGTAGGGCAGCACGGGTCCGATACGACAACCACGCTGCACTACATCATCGCCAGCGATAGTCTCACGAAATCAGGTTTGATGAGCGCACAACCACTCACACGCAGCGCCGACGAACGCGCGGATACGCCGCTCGATGCTGTCTCGCTCTACCTGCACATCCCGTTCTGCCATGCCAAGTGCCACTATTGCGACTTCAACTCCTACGCTGGCATGCTGGGGCTGCGCGAGCAGTATGTGGCGGCGCTCTGCGATGAGATTGCGCTGGCAGGCAGGCGCGCACACGACGCGCACGGGCAGCCGCGCCGCTGCCGCACGATCTTCTTCGGCGGTGGCACGCCCAGCCTGCTGACCGCTGCGCAGGTGGCGCAGTTGCTCGACGCCGCGCGCATCGCATTCACCGTGGACGCCGACGCCGAGATCACGATGGAGGCCAACCCTGGCGCGCTGGAGTATGAGCGGCTCGATGAGGTGCGCGCGGCGGGGGTGAATCGCCTGAGCATGGGCGCGCAGAGCTTCGATCCTGGTCTGCTCCGCTGGATGGGACGCATCCACTCGCCAGAGGAGATCGAGACGGCGTTTCGCGCAGCGCGCGCCGCTGGCTTCGAGAACATCAACCTGGATTTCATCTTCGCGCTACCGGGGCAATCGCAGCGCGTCTGGGAAGACACGCTCGAACGCGCGCTAGCGCTGGCGCCTGACCACCTCTCGCTCTACAACCTGATTGTCGAAGAGGGGACGCCGCTCTACGGCTGGGTGGCGCGCGGCAAGGTGCGCGAGGTAGACGAAGACACCGCCGCCGACATGTATGAGTATGCGCAGCGGCGGCTCGGCGAGGCAGGCTATGAGCACTACGAAATCTCGAACTGGGCGCGCCCCGGCCATGCCTGCCAGCACAACCTCACCTACTGGCGCAACCTCACCTGGCTCGGCCTGGGCGCTGGCGGCGCCTCGTTCTACGCGGGCCACCGCTTCACGAATGCCCGCCCGATCCGCGACTACATCGCGCGCATCGCCGCCGCGCACGAGCAGCCCGAGAGGACGACCTTGCCTGCGGGCGCCATCGTCGAGGATGAGGCTATCAGTCGCGAGCTAGAAATGGCCGAGACGGCCATGCTCGCGTTACGTCTGGCTGAGGGGCTGTCACTCGCGGCGTTTCGCGCGCGCTACGCCCAGGAGTTCTGGCCAACCTTCGAGCAGCGGCTGAGCGACATTCGCACGCTCGATCTGCTCGAAGAGACGGCAGGGCGCGTGCGGCTCACCGCGCGCGGACGCATGGTGGGCAACGAAGTCTTCGCGCGTCTGCTGCCCACCGAGGAACGCTAAGATCGCTTCGACTTCTTGACGCCGTGCTCGCCAATGCGGCCATTCTCGAAGAGCCAGCGCGCAAACTCAAGCTGCGCGGGGTCCGTCATGAACTCGCTATGCTCGGCATGCTCGGTGAAGTCGCGCCGCAACGCTACCAGGCGCTCCAGCTCGGTGGACGTAAACTTATCACCCAGCGCTGCTGAGTGGGTATTTTTGGATGAGGTATCGTGCAGCAACATACTTCGCCTCCCCTGGCATGTGTGGTACCGTTGTGAGTAACAACGCGCGCATCCGCATCCTGCGTTTCTGCGCATCTGTTGTCACTAAATGCACGCGCTATGCCAAAACACACATTGGCGCTGAAAGTGACGCGGAAAGCGGCATTCTGGTTGGACTGGAAGGGATGAGCAAGCATGGGGCCTGAGCCGGGACATGGGCTGGCCAGCCGGGGCGCCGGTGGCGATGCGGGCGCTACGACAGCGGCGAGCCAGCCGCAACTGCTCAGTTGGGCCAACCTGCGCGCCGCCCTCACACGCGGCGCTCCTGCGCCGCGCATCGCCGAGGAATTGCCGCGCGCTGAGTTGAATGCCATCCCCGGCGTGACTGCGCTCCAGACGCAACTGCTCGCGAATCGCGGCGTGCGTGGACGCGATGCGGCGCTCGCCTTCCTGAGCGCCGACTGGCGCGAGAGCCAGCCGCTACCCGGTCAGTCGGCGGCTATCGAGCGGCTGCGACTGGCGTTGGCGCAGCGCGAGCGCATTGTCGTCTACGGCGACCACGACTGCGACGGCATGACCTCGTGTGCGACGCTTTTGCTGGCCTTGCGCACGGTGGGCGCCGACGCAACCCCCTATATCCCCTTGCGTGAAGATGACGGGCGCGGACTCAACGCGCTTGCCGTACGCCAGCTTGCCGACGATGGCGCGCGCCTGATCGTCACCACGGACTGCGGCAGCGCAAACGTCGCCGAGGTGGCGCTGGCCCGCACGCTCGGTCTGGATGTCATCATCACCGACCATCACCCGATTCTGGGCGAGACCCCCAGCGAGTGCGTCATCGTCAATCCGCGCCTGGCTGAGCAGCCCGGCCTCAGCGGCGACCTGGCGGGCGCTGGCGTCGCATTCCGCGTGGCCGAAGCGCTGCTGCATGCGGTCGCGCCGGAGCGCGCTAGCGCCATCAGCGAGGGGCTGCTCGATCTGGTCGCCATCGGCACGATTGGCGACATCGCGCCCATGACGCGCGAGAACTGGGCGCTGACCCGCGCCGGGCTTGAGCGCATCCGCCAGACGCCCCGGCCTGGGCTGCGTGCGCTGTTGACGCTGGCCAACGTCAACATCAGCGCGCTGGGCGAGCGCGATGTCACCTATGTCATCGCCCCGCGCCTGAACGCCGCCGCGCGCCTGGGCGAGCCGCTGGTAGCCATCGAGCTGCTGCTGGCGACCAGCGACTCCGAGGCCAGCACGCTCGCAGCGCGGCTTGACTCACTGAATCAGGAGCGCCAGCGCGTCACCGAAGAGATCATGGTTGATGCCCAGCGCCAGGCCGAGTCGCAAGTCGCGGGGAGCAGCGCATCTGGCCCACTGGTGAGCGCGGTCGGCGAGGGCTGGCCGCTGGGCATGCTGGGTCTGGTGGCGAGCCGCCTGGCCGAACACTATCAGCGTGCGGCGGTGGTCATCAGCAATGATGGCGCTGAGGCGCGCGGCTCGGCGCGCGCGCCCGATGGCATGAATCTGGGCGAGGCGCTGGCGGCGCGGTCGGAGGTCTTTCGCCGCTTCGGAGGCCATGCGCGGGCGGCTGGTTTCACGCTCGCCAGCGCCGATGTCGCCATGCTGCTCGATCACCTGCGCCAGCGTCTCGCTGAGCAGTGGCAGGAGCGCGATGGCCAGGTCGCAGGCAGCCGCAGCGGCGCCGACCCCCTCATGGTCGACTGTCGCCTGCCGCTGAATCGTCTCGTGCCGCGCATCTATCGCGAGCAGCAAGCGCTGGCGCCGTGGGGGCCTGGTTTCCCTGAGCCAACCTACATCAGCCAGAGCGCCCGTATCCTCTCGTGCTGGCGCAGCGGCGCAGATGGCCGTAACCTGCGGCTGAAGGCGCGCGACGCGACCGGCGAGGGCGTCTTCTTCTGGGCGCGCCAGGGCGACCTCTGCGAGAGCATCCGCGCCTCCCTCAGCCGCCTGCCTGCGCTCGACCTCATCTACACCCTCGACGCCTACACCCGCCCCTCCGGCGATCTCGATCTGCTGCCACGCATCCTCGCGCTGCGCCTGCTCAGCGACGACTGAGCGGATAGGTCATCGCTACCAGCGGCCAGCGCTCTGCGCCAACTCGACGGCGGCTTCCACCAGCGCCGCATTGCTCGGCGCGAGCGCGCCAGATGGGAGGAAGAGCGTGTCCTCGAAGCCGATGCGTGTATCATAGCCATGGGTCAGCGCCAGATGCAGAACTGGCCACGTCGCCGCCTCTGCTCCATGGAGCAGGCGAGGCGCAGTCACCTGTGCGGCATCCAGGGCCTGGATCACTCGCTCAGCGGCGTGGATCGTTGGCTCTGGCTCATCTGGCTCTGGCTCGATGAGAATACGCACCAGTCGCTCAGCCAGGCCACTTGAAAGTAGCGCCTCGACATCCGTCTCATTCGACAACCCTGCTTCAACACCGATTCCGCGCGTCAGCAGTGTGGCGCCCAGGGCGCCAACACCTGGCTCATCGAAATTGATGGAGGCGAAGTCTGGCAGCGTCGTCCAGCTTTGCACGTGCGCGAGCCGCGCGTCGGGGTCAGGCTCGATCCAGATCGCCGTGCTGACGCCGATGGGTACGCCAGGGCAGCGGCGCCGAATCGCCAGGAGCGCCTCGGCCTGGCGCTGCGCGTCGAGTGACTGCGCGCCATCGGCGCGTCGCGGATGGATATGCAGCGCTCCAGCTCCCGCCGCGACCGCCTGCGCCGCAGCTTCGGCAAGCTGCTCTGGCGTGGTGGGCAGGGCTGAGTGCGCATCGGCCACACGGCTACCATTGAGACATGCTTTGATGAGTGTCACCGGCAAACTCCATCCCTGAAATGAGCGGACTGCGAGCGCGCTCGCTGGACCCGCATTGGGCTAACTCAAACACTTTGACGCAGATAAGAGTCTCACATCTTGACGCCGATTGGCTGCGCACGCTGCGGCGTTCCACCCGCAGATGTCTCCGGGTTGGTACAGAAAGGGCATTCGTGGCATGGAGTATGAGCGTTTTGCGCCGCTCGTCACGCCACAGACTGAGGTGATGGCGCGCGTTGCCGCGGCAATTGTCGGCGGCGCCGACGCCGAAGACGCCGCCCAGGAAGCGCTCATGCGCGCGTGGCGCGCCTGGCCCAGTCTGCGTGAACCCGACTCCGCTCGCGCGTGGCTGATGCAAATCACCGTCAACGTCTGTCGCACCTGGCGTGCGCGCAGACAGGGGTTGCGCCTCACGGTCGAGGATCGCCTCGATACCGAGGCGCTCGATCAATACGGGCAGCAGACGACACTGGGCGCCGCCGAGCACGTGAATGCGCTCGATTTGCGCCATGCGCTGCTCAGTCTGGACGACGATATGCGCCTGGTCGTTGCGTTGCGCTTCTATGCAGGCATGGACTCGACCGAGATTGGTGAACTGCTGGGTACATCACCCGCGACCATTCGCGGACGCCTGCGCCGGGCGCTGCTGTGTCTGCGCCAGACGCTCGATGCTCCCGACCACAGTGAGGCGCGCCACCCGCTCGCCACCGAGAAAGGACGTCAGGATGCCATCTGACTTCGACGCCAACGCCGCACAGGACGATGGAATACAGACCCTGCCTGCGGACGCGCAGGACCTCTATCACACTCTCGCGCGCGAAGGCGCAGCCTGGCGTGCCAGCGCCGAGCCGGAGAGCGCGCGCGTCAACCAGCGATTGCAGGCGCGTATCATGCAACTCAGCGCCGAGCATCCCAGCGAAGTCCGCCAGATGACGAGCGCCAGCCGCATCGCACAGCCGCTCGTGACGGTCAGTGCGCCGCGCGAGCGCGACCAGCTTGACCGGCGCGACCAGCGCGCAGGGGATCACGCCGCGAGGACGCCCGCGCACTTCGTCAGCGCGCGCCGCTGGGTAACGACGGGGGCGACCCTCGCCGTGGTCATCGCCTTCCTGGCAGTCCTCTCGCTGGCGACCCATCAACCCAGCGACTCAACGCGGCAGGGCGTCACGGGAACCTCGCACACAGGCGCCGCAGCCGCTGGCTGGACAGACCTGACCAGGCTCGACAACTCGGCGAGTTTTAGTGCGAATGACCCGACGGCGATTGCGCCCAGCGACCCGCAGGTGGTCTATGAGACGATGGCGCAGGGGATGCAGCAGCAGCAGCCCGCCAGCATGCGCGCCACTAGCAATGGCGGCGCAACCTGGCGCACGCTGCCCTTGCCCGTGCCAGCCAACCATATCGGCACTATGGGTGTCGGCGTCAGCCCGAACAACGCGCAGACGGTCTTCCTCTCGCTGATTGACACCACCTCGTCCGATTGCCCTGCGAATCGGCTGGACGCTAGTGGCGAGGGAGCTGGGAACGGGCAGTTCTGCCGCCTGCAATTCACCAGCATGGATGGCGGCGCACACTGGACGACGACCAACTTGCCACTGGCAGGCGGCTCGCATCCGGGACTGCTGACCGCTAGCATCAACTCCGGGCTGGCAGGCCCGTTTCAATCGGCGACCGTGCGCGTGCAGGGGCAGCGGCTCTTCGCCGGCTTCCTTTGCACAGACTTCTCCTGCACGCGCCTTGTCACCAGCAGCGATGGCGGGCGGAGCTGGAGCTTCACTGACCAAGGGATGCTGGCAGGCGGCGCGGCCAACGTCTGCGACTACACCAGCAGCGCGACTGGCTCAACACTCTACGCTGTGACCACGGCGAGCGCATGCAGCTTCAATCAGCAGACGCCGCTGACCCTGTGGACCAGCGTCGATGCTGGCGGCGCCTGGGCCAAGGTCACACAGCTTGCCACACCCAATGATCGCGGCATGGTGCTGACGCAGAATAGCGCGACCGGCGCGGCGCTGCTCTACATGGGCTTGCCGCGCACCACCTCAATGGCGACCGACAAGATGGGCGACAAGTATCCTGTCTTTTCACAGGCGCCCAGCGATGTGCGCGTCAGCGTGGATAGCGGGACGACCTGGCAGCAGGCGCCCACAGCAGGCATCCCGAGCGGTCATGCCGTCTTCCTGCAAGTGGGGCTGCTGGGCGCGCTGCGCGATGGCTCGGTTGTGGTAGATGTCATCCCCAGTGCAGGCAATGGCAACGGGATGGACGCTGATAACTTCAGCGGCAGCGACCTCTACGCCTGGCGTCCAGGCGACGCCGCCTGGCAGAAACTCACCTCAGTTCCCAGCGAGATTGATGGCCTGCTCATCACACCAGCGCAGAGCGGCGCGGCTGATACGTTCTACGCCGTGCTGGTCAATCGCAGCGGGACTGGTACAACCTTCGCCGTCATCAAACAGGACATTGCGCGCTAGCGGATACTGTATGCAGCGGCGAACTGGCTGCCCCCTCCCCAACCCCTCCCCCGCTGCGGCGGGAGAGGGGCTTTCCGGACTCCCCTCTCCTGTGGGCGAGGGGCTTTCCGGACTCCCCTCTCCTGTGGGAGAGGGGCTGGGGGTGAGGTCTGGCGCCACGCCAAGTGCCACTCCGAAGTCCGTGTTAGCGGCGGCGGAGAACGACGCGCATGGCGTCTCGCTGGAGGAAGTCATGTGCGACGCCGATCTCCGCCGCCGTAGTGTTCCAGAGCAACTTGAGCTCGCGGTCGCCCTTGCCCAGATCATGCGTGATGAGCGCGGCGGTCAGGCCAGTCTCGGCGCTGCCCACGAAGACGTCAATCTCGTCTCCATCGCCGCCGACCGTGCCGGGGATGTAGCCGTAGTCGAGTGGATAGATCATCTCCGGAAAGCGCGGGTGGGCGCTGCCGCGTGGGCGGTCAAGGATGACGCCGCGCTCGCGCAGCAACCCCTCCCATGCGCTCCAGTCAATCACCACAGATGCGTCGTCCGCGTCACCCGCATCGTCCCCATCGCCTGGCGTCATCGGCGCTAATCCTCCAGCAGCCCTCGGCGCATGGCATACTTGACCAGTTCAGCGCGGCTGTGCAGGTTGAGCTTATCCATGATGTGCGTGCGGTGCGTGTCTACGGTCTTGGGGCTGATGAAGAGGCGCTCGGCGATCTGGTTATTGGTGTGACCCTCGGCGACCAGTTTCAGAATCTCGCGCTCGCGCTCGGTCAGCGCACTGTAGCTGTCGCGCTCCTCGCCAGAGCGCACGCGCTGGAGATAATCGCCGACCATCATGCTCTGCGCTGAGGGCGACATATAGAAGCGTCCGGCGCAGACAATGCGAATGGCGGAGATCAACTCGGTGCTGGCAGCCTCCTTGAGGATGTAGCCAGAGGCGCCCGCGCGCAAGACCTGGAAGAGATATTCCTCGTTCTCGTGCATCGTCAAGATCAGCACGCGAGTTGCGTCGAGCGCGCGTTTGATCTGGCGGGTCGCCTCGATGCCGTTCATCTCAGGCATCGTGATGTCCATCAGCACAACGTCGGGCTGGAGCCGCTGCGCCTCGGCCAGCGCCTGCCTACCATCACTCGCCTCGCCGACCACCTCGATATCAGGCTGCGCGTCAAGCATCATGCGCAGCCCTGCCCGCAGGATGGTATGGTCATCCGCCAGCAGCACGCGAATCTTGGTCGTCGCACGCTCGGCGCTCCCTGCGGAGGTCGTGTCTGGCGCGTGGCGGGTGTCATCAGTCATAGCGCATGGTTACCTTTCGCGGCAAGCAACCTGGGTCGCCGCCGTGGGGAGATGTCACCCCAACTCTTCTGAAGCGCTCGGCGCCAGGCGCACGCGCGGTGTCTCGCTCGGAGCTTGCGCCATATGCGCCGGATTCACCGCATTTGGCGGGTTTGCCGCTGCGGGCAGCGCGCGTCCCGGCTGACGCAGCGGGATCGTCACAGTGATGAGCGTACCAGCGCCTGGCTCAGACTCGATCTCCACCGCGCCATCGAGCAGCGTCGCGCGCTCCTGCATGCCCGCCAACCCCAGGCCGCGGTCTTGCCAGCGTTTGCGCAGCATGCTTGCCGCATCGAATCCCCGCCCATCATCGCGAATCGTCGCGCGCAGCAGCAGACCATCTTCCGTCAGCGTCACCCAGACGTGTTGCGCGCGGGCGTGTTTGGCTGTGTTCGTCAGCGACTCCTGAATCATACGATATAACGCCGTCTCCACCTCAGGTGGCAGGCGCTGTTTCAGCCCGCTCACCGCCAGTTCCGCCTCAACGCCGCACTTCTGCTGATATTCCTTGACATACCAGCGCAGCGCAGGCAGCAGCCCCAGATCGTCAAGCGCGCTGGGTCGCAGATCGAGGCTCATATTGCGCACAGCCCGCAATGTTTCATGCGCGAGCACGCGCGTGTCGCAGATGCGTGCGCGCCCGGTGGGGTCGGTGACGGATTCTTCGAGCAGCGCCAGGCTGATGAGGAGCGAGGTCAGCGCCTGGCTCGTCTCGTCGTGTAGCTCGCGGGCGATGCGTTTGCGCTCCTCTTCCTGCGCATGCAGAATGTGGCGCGCGCGCGACTTCGAGAGGTCATCAATCGCCTGGAGCATGCTGTTGAAGGTGCTGGCAAGCTGGTCGGCGTCTGGGTCATGGCCGGTCACAGGCGCCTTGAGGGTCAGATCGCCTGCCTGGGCCTGGGTCATCGTCTCGCGCAGGCGTGTCAGCGGGGTCAGCGCCAGTTTGAGCAGCGCAAAGTTGATCGCCACACTGATGAGCAAGCCGCTGACGACAAATGCGATCAGCATTGGCAGCCCGCCAGCGGAGCCGAGGCGCGTGGCGAGGTAGGTGCCGAGCGTAGCGCCCAGCAAGATCACCACGCTATTCGCAAACAGCACCTTGTAGAGCAAGGGCAGCGCGAGGGCGCGCTGGAACCGCGACCAGGGATGTGCGACGCCGCCCGGATAGCCGCGCGCGTCAGCGGAAATATGCTCGCTCATTGCGCTGCCGCTCCTCTAGAGGCACTGACGATTTATTGTATGCGCCCACGCGCGAGCCTGTCAAAGCGACTCAGGCTGCGCTGCTCGCTTGCTGTGCTGTAAATCGGCGCCGCGCCAGCCGTCCATCTGACAGGCGGCGTCGCACTGGCGCGTCGCGTGGGTGGAGGTCGCTCCTGCTATTCGATGACCAACGAGGAGAGCATCATGCGGTGGAACATGCGGCTGGGTGGCTCGCGGGGCCAGCCATGGCTGCTAGCGGCGGCGCTGCTGGCGCTGGGGCTGGCGGGTTGCGCTGGGCAGACAGCGGCTCCCAAGGCGACGGCGACCCCTGTGACAGCGGATGCGCGTCTGGCCGGGCAGTTGGTCTATGTATCGGTTGGCACAGGCGCGGGCATTACGACGCCAGGAATCGTCGAGGCGCTGAACGCCCAGACGGGCGCCGTGGTCTGGAAGGCGCAGACCGTCACGACATCGGGCGAGCCTGTTGTGGCGAACGGAACCCTCTTTGTCGCTGCCGACGATGGCACGGTGCGCGCCTTCGACGCCGCCACTGGCGCGCCACGCTGGAGCTTCACGCGCACCGTCGGCGTCAGCTCGCAGCTTGGCCTCGACGGCTACGTCGCGGTCAGCGGCGATACGGTCTTCGTCACCAGCGATGGTGGCGCGGTCTACGCGCTCGACGCCGCAACTGGCAAGCAGCGCTGGCTCTACACGCTGCAGACGCCACAGACCAACATCTACACCACGCCGATACTCGCCTTTGGGCTGGTCTACTTCGGCAGCGGTGGTCTCAGTGGCGCGGTCTATGCGCTCGACATGACGACTGGCAACGTTCGCTGGACAGCGGCGCAGGATGGCGGCTTTGATGGACAGCTTGCCATCGTCGGCGATACGCTCTACGCGGGCGCGAATGACGCCGACACTGTACATGCCTACGACGCGAAGACCGGCGCGAGTCGCTGGTCCTTCAACACGGGCGCGCAGGTGCATACGCAGCCCGCCGTCGGCGCCGACACCGTCTATGTTGGGGCGCAAGACGCCACGGTCTATGCGATTCGCACGGCTGACCAATCGCTCGCATGGAAGTTCCAGACGGGCGGGAACGCGCCGACGCCGCTGATCGCGACGGGCGCCGCGCCGACGCTGGACGGCCAGACGCTCTACGTTGGCAGCCAGGGCGGCGTCGTCTACGCGCTCGACACGGCGGCCGGCAAGCCACACTGGCAGGTCGCGCTCAATAGCCCGATTGATTCGCCGCCAACCCTGCGCGACGACACGCTCTTCGTCACGACCGAGGCTGGCGATGTCGTGGCGCTACGTCCCAGTGACGGCGCGAGCATCTGGCGCGCGAAGGCGGGTGGCTTCATCATCGCGGCGCCGCTCGTGACCTCGCCCACCGGGGCGTAGTGGCATAGTGGCCGCCGTGCTAGAATGGCGCCAGCGAGAACCACTCGCGTAGTGCCGCCGCTGTCCGCCATTCGAGCAAGGAGCGAAGTAAGCATGAGCGCAAAGCCAACGCTGCCCAAAGCGATTCTAATGGATGTAGATACTGGCGTGGATGACGCGCTGGCGATCATTCTGGCGCATCGCTGGCCCGGCGCGCAGATCGTCGCCATCGGCACGGTCACGGGCAATGTCTCGGCGGCGCAGGCGGCGACCAACACACTCAAGACGCTCGATGCGCTGGGCGCCGACACACCCGTCGCGGTCGGCGCGTCCCAGGCGCTCGCACGGGCGCCCTTCCCACCCTCGGCGATTCATGGTGTGGATGGGCTGGGTGACGCTGGCCTGCCCGCGCCAGCGCGCGCGCCGACGGGCGAGCACGCCGTAGACCAACTGCTGCGGCTCGTTCACAAGCGGCCCGGCGAGCTGTCGCTCTTTGCCAGCGGCCCGCTGACCAATTTAGGGTTGGCGCTCCAGCGCGACCCGGAACTGCCAGGGCTGGTCAAAGAGGTCATGGTGATGGGCGGCGCCATCGTGGCCGCCGGAAACGTCACGCCGGTCGCCGAGGCGAACATCTATCACGACCCCGAAGCGGCGGCGCTGGTCTTCGCCGCTGACTGGCCTGTCACGTTGGTCGCGCTGGATGTGACGATGCGCGCGCTGCTCCGCAGTGAGGAGCTGGCGCGGTTGCGCGCCTCCGAGCGACCGCTGGCGCGCTTCGTCACCCGCATCTTGCCGCCCTACGTGGCGGTCTACTCGCAGCGCTTCGGCTTCGAGGCGGTCACGATGCACGATCCGCTGGCGATGGCGCTGCTGCTCGACCCCTCGCTGACGTTGGAGCGAGCCGCGCTGGACATGCGCGTGGAGACCTCTGGGGAAATGACCGTTGGTATGACCGTCGCCGACCGCCGCGCGCTGATTGGCCCCGGCTTCGACCAGCCCACCCATCCGCTCGACATCCCGCTGGAGGTGGACACACCACGCTTCATCGCGATGGTGATGGATGCGCTACTGGAGTGAGGCGGCGGAGCGCTGGCGCCGCTACATCGCGAGATGCAGCACGAAGGCGCAGAGCAGCGAGATCGCCAGGATGATGTTGAGCGCGAAGATGACCCACATCAGCCGCGCCCAGAACGCATCGGGCAGCCCCGGCGCTCGGCTGGCGGATGACTTCGCCATTGCCGCGCCGTCTGCGTAGCCAGCATACAGCACATGGGAGGCGGCGGGCCACGCGGGGGCTGCGAAGACGGCGCGCTGGTCGCGCGCATCATAGGCCGCCTGGAGCAGCGCCTGCTCCATCTCGTACGCCGCGTGGTAGCGTCGCTCAGGCTGTTTTTCGAGCGCGCGCATGACGACATCCTCGATGCAGCGCGGCAACTCAGGCCGTAGCGCGCGCAGCGGCGTGATCGGCGTCGAAATGTGCTGCTTCATCGTCTCCTCGGCTGAGGGCGTCTGAAACGGCGCATCGCCGGAGAGCGCTTCGTAGAGCGTGACACCCAGCCCATAGAGGTCAGTCGCGGCGGTGATTTGCTCACCCATCGCCTGCTCTGGCGCCATATATTCGGGTGTGCCGAAGACCACATCCACATGTTCTGGGAGCGTATCGAGCGGCGAGAGCGCTAGGCCGAAGTCGGTCAATTTGGCGCGTCTGCCGACCGTCAGCAGGATGTTGTGTGGCTTGATGTCGCGATGGATGACGCCGCGCACATGCGAGGCCTGAAGCGCCAGGCAGATCTGCCGGGCAATCTCCAGCGCATCGAGCGGATCGAGCGCGCCGCGCTGGACGATGCGCCGCTTGAGGTCTTCGCCTTCGACCAGTTCCATGATGAGATAGGGGCGGCCATCCTCTTCGACGAGATCATGCACCTCGACGATGTGCGGATGCGAGAGCGCCGCCGACACAAGCGCCTCGCGGCGCAGGCGCGTACGCAGGCTCTCATCGAAGAAGTCATCCTCGCGCAGCGTCTTCACGGCGACAGGACGGCAGAGGCGGCGATCCCAACCGCGCCAGAGGGTCGCCATGCCCCCATGCGCGAGTGGCTGTCCCAGCTCATACCGCTGAGCGATCAGCGAAGAAGTGGGCGCGGTCCTTGCACGCCGGTCTTCGATTGCCGCCATGTTGTAAGCGCCTCCAGAGTTGTCGGGGGTGTTGTTCGTGGATGATCTCGAATCCATTCATGTTTGCGCGCCAACGTATGAGGCCTGATGGGTAGCCAGGTCGCGCATTGGGGCGCGCCCTGCTGTAGCGCAAACCCTATGCCACTCTGTAGCACGCGCCTGCGCCAGAACACTGGACAATCAGCGAGAAATCGCGCCGCCGCCGCGCGTAGGTGACAAAGCCTGCTTTGTTCGTATACACTATCAGTGACTCAGCATACTCATACACAACAGTTACGAGGAGGTTCTACGGATATGATGGCAGCGCCTGAACAGTGTTCCGCCTGTGGGGCGACGTTGCGCGACGATGTAGCCCATTGCGTCTCCTGCGGCCTGCCACGCCCGACGGCCAGCGCTGCGCC
>JAICSR010000566.1 GCA_025936795.1 Ktedonobacterales bacterium
GGGGGCTGCTGAGGCGCTGTCGCCCACTCAGGTGCGCGTGAAGATGAACGACGGCTCGACCCAGGAGCTGACGGCGCGCAAGCTGATTCTGGCGACTGGCTCCGAGACGATTCGCCCGCCATTCCCCGGCATTGACGGCAAGAATGTCATCTTCAGCACCGAGGCGCTGGCCATGCAGCAGGTTCCTGAGAGCCTCGTCTGCATCGGCGGCGGCGTGATCGCCGTCGAGCTGGCGTGCATGTTCCAGGCGCTGGGCACGCAGGTAACGATTGTCGAGATGCTGCCCGCGCTGATCGCGAACGAGGATGAGGAGGCCAGCCAGGCGCTCACCCGCTCGCTCAGCAAGCGCGGCATCACCGTGGCGACTGGCGCGAAGGTCGAATCCATCAGCGACGCCGAGGGTAAGAAGCGGGTCACGGCGACAACGGCGAGCGGCGCGAAGACCTTCGACGGCGAGTATGTGCTGGTGGCCGTCGGGCGCAAAGCCTACACGCAGGGCATCGAGGCGCTGGTGAGCGCGGGCCTGGCGATGGATCGCGGCAAGGTGGTCGCCAATGAGCGCATGGAGACGAATCTGCCCGGCGTCTATGCCATCGGCGATGTGGTGGGGCGGACCTGGCTGGCGCACGTCGCCGAGACCGAGGGCGAGGTGGCGGCGGAGAACGCGATGGGCCACGAGGCGCGCATGGAGTACAACGTCGTGCCGCGCGTCATCTACACCTTCCCGGAGATCGCGGCGGTCGGTCTGACGGAGAAGCAGGCGCGCGAGGGCAGCGGCAGCGTGCGCGCCGAGAAGTTCCCCTGGGTGGCGAACGGCAAGGCGCTGGCCACGGGCGAGACGGAAGGCTTCACGAAGGTGATTCTGGGCGAGTACGGCGAAATTCTCGGCGCGGTCATCTTTGGGCCAGATGCGACCAATCTGATTACCGAGTTCTCGCTAGCAATGCGCGCTGAGCTAACCGCCGACGAACTGCTGGCGACGATCCACCCGCACCCGACCTATAGCGAGGCGCTGCGCGAGGCGACGCTGGCCGCCGAGGGGCGCGCCATCCACATCTTCCAGCGGCCCAAGGCGCCTGCCAACGCTTAATTCCCCTCATCCCAATCCCGCTCACAACGGGCGAGTGGCTTTCTGGTTTCCCCTCTCCCAGAGGGAGAGGGGCCAGGAGTGGGGGCCGACGCCAACTGCCAGCCAGGCTGCACGCAGATAGTCCCTATGGCAGTTGGCGCAGGCCGATGGGCAGCGCGATGGCGCCGAAGACGAGCGCGCCCGCGACGACCATCCACAGCCAGCGCGTCGCGCTGCGGCGGGGCGCCAAGAAGCCGATGATACCAGCCAGCGCAAGGAAGACCGCGCTGAAGCCGAGCACATTAAAGAGTTGCACAGATGATGCTCCGAATAGCAATGGAACGATACTGCGCATCATCATACCTGCCCGCGCGCGTTTGCCGCTACCAGGGCCAGCAGATCACAGCGCCAGCATGACTCCTTGCATCGTGATGGCGCCTGCATAGCGCACTGGCGTCAGCAGCCCACCGCTGCTTACCAGATGCGCATCAGGACAAAAGCTCATATTCGAGCTTGCGGATTCGAGCAGCAGCCCATGCCAGAAGAAGCGAATCGTCACGTCATCATCGGGCAGAATCACCGCGCTACACTGTGTCAGCAGGTTGGCTTGCCAAACGGGATGCGCGTCCACCAGAGAGCGCTGCTGCGCAATGGCGCGCGCATTCGTGAGCGTGCGACTGGCGACCAACGCGCCCGTGTCATCGGTCTCGACGATCTGCGCCTGGTCGGGCGGAATCACCCGCACAGCAACCTCGAACAGCGCAAACAAGATGACGACCACTAGTAGACTGATCGCGATGCGGCGCTTACGACGGCTTCGCATGAACACATCCTCCAGTTCAGGGATGGGCAAGTGACCGGGTGAAGCTACGTAGAGCCTGAAACGCCCGGACACTCGCCCGACAGCTAGCTGGCAGCGCCGTAGGCAGCGCCGTAGGCAGCGCCGTAGGCA
>JAICSR010000443.1 GCA_025936795.1 Ktedonobacterales bacterium
AAGCTTCGGAATTCAGGCCCTTAGGATTGGGCGCACAAGTTATATCGAGGGCCTCAGCGTCAGGCACACGTTGAGATGTTGCTGGTATGAACCTGACGAGTGCATGGCTCACCGAATCTTCCCTATTCCACTGGGATGGGTACGTAACGACGTAGCCGAATTGCGGGTTGGAATACTGGCTTCTCCCCGGTCCTGGAGTGGGAAAAATCGACTGTGCGCTTGTCGAGATCCCGCAACTCGTCAATAGAAGATCAGCCAAAATTAATAAAGTTGCTATAGCTTTCGTCATATTAACGCCCCCTCCACAAATAGAAATTACCATGCGAACTCCGTTCTGTCAATCAAATGGAACTACTAGGCGAAATCTTGCGCTTGACAGCTCGCGACCTGCAATTTTATGCTGCATCCACCACAAAGCGCAAAGCCGCACGCCCATCATCCTCTGCCGCGCGGTCAATTGCCGCAGATTTCGACCACTTCTGAAGACATTGGAGACATTGGAGATACAGGAGGCATCGGCATGGGTAGGCTCACTGGACGAGTCGCATTGGTCACGGGCGCCGGACGCGGCATCGGCGCCGCCACCGCGAAACGCCTCGCCGAGGAGGGCGCGCGCCTCACGCTCGCCGATCTCGATGTCGAGGGCTGCCAGCGCGTCGCGGCGGAGATCACGGCGCTTGGCTCCGAGGCGACCGCCGTGCGCTGCGATGTCTCGCAGAGCGATGACGCGCAGCAGGCCGTGGCGACCGCCATCGAGACGTTTGGCCAGCTCGACATCCTCGTCAACAATGCGGGCGTGCTGCGCGATAACCTGCTCTTCAAGATGACCGATGACGACTGGGACACCGTGCTGAATGTCCATCTGAAAGGCGCATTCCTCTGTGCGCGCGCGGCACAGAAGCACATGGTCGAGCGCAAGTATGGGCGCATCGTCAATCTCTCCTCCACGTCGGCGCTCGGCAATCGGGGCCAGGCGAACTATAGCGCGGCCAAAGCGGGCATGCAGGGCTTCACCCACACGCTGGCCATCGAGCTTGGCCCCTTTGGCATTACCACCAACGCCGTCGCGCCAGGCTTCATTGATACGGATATGACACGCGCGACCGCGCAGCGCCTCGGCCTCAGCCCGGAGCAATTCCAGGCGGGCATGGCGCAGATGATCCCCTTGCGGCGCGTTGGCCAGCCCAGCGAGGTCGCCAGCGTGATCGCCTTCCTCGTCTCGGACGACGCGAGCTATGTCAACGGCCAGATCATCTATGTCGCCGGTGGTCCGGCGGGCGTGCTGATGTAATTGCCTGTAATCGCCGCGCTGCGCGCGGACGTGGAGCCGCACTGTTGGCGCTCCGCGCTGGGTCCTCTATCGTCCCCTCGAAGGTCTGGAGGCAGGTCATGAATGTAGGCGAATTGCTCACGAATTCGGCGGCGCAGTACCCCGACAAGGCGGCGATCATCTTCCGCGACCAGACGACGAGCTATGCAGAGCTTGATCGGCGCGCCAACCAGGTCGCCAATGCGCTGATGGGCCTGGGCGTGCAGAAGGGCGACCGTGTGGGCCTGCTGCTGCACAACATCCCCCTCTACCTGGAGGCCTACTATGGCATCCTGAAGGCGGGCGCCGTGGTCGTGCCGATGAACGTGCTCTACAAGCAGGGTGAAGTCGCCTACATCATGCAGGACAGTGGGGCCAAGGTCTTGCTGACCTTCGCGCCCTTCGCGCCGGTGGCGCTGGCGGCGGCTAGCGAGGCGCCCGACCTGAAGCATGTGATCGTGGCGGCGCCAGTCGAGATTCCCGGCGCTGTCTCCTGGGCGCAGGCCATCGGCTCGGCTCCGGAGACGCCGCCCGATGTCGCCGTCAGCGAGACTGATCTCGCGGTGCTCTCCTATACCTCCGGCACCACTGGCCGCCCCAAAGGCGCTAAGCTCACCCACGGCAACCTGCTAGCCAATATTGATGAGAACAGCAATATCCCCGCGATCAGCGTCCGCTCAGATGACATCGTCTGGTTGGCGCTACCGCTCTTCCACATCTATGGCATGAATGTCGGCATGAACAACACCATCCGGTATGGCGGGACGATGCTGGTGGTCGAGCGCTTCGATCCGGTCAGCACGCTGGAGGGCATCCAGAAGCATCGGGTCACGGTCATCTATGGCGCGCCACCGATGTTCATCGCCTGGTCGCAGGTACCTACCATCCGCCAGATCGACATGAGCAGCGTGCGCTTCATCGCGTCGGGCGCGGCCGCGCTGCCTGTGGCGATCATCAACCTGTTCCAGGAGTTGACGGGCGCGCCCATCTCCGAGGGCTATGGCCTGTCGGAGTCGTCGCCGGTGTTGACAGCCAACGCCGCAGGCGAGCAGATCAAACCTGGCACGGTTGGGCCAGCCATCCCCGGCGTCGAGATCAAGATCGTGGACGACGCGGGCAATGAGCTACCACACGGCCAGATGGGCGAACTGATCGCGCGCGGCCCGAACATTATGGTGGGTTACTGGAATCAGCCAGAGGCCACGGCGGCCGCCCTGCGCGATGGCTGGCTCTATACCGGTGACCTGGCCACCGAAGACGACGATGGCTACTTCACGATTGTCGACCGCAAAAAGGACATGATCGTCGTTTCGGGCTACAACGTCTACCCGCGCGAGGTGGAGGAGACACTATACAGCCACCCGGCGGTGGCTGACGCGGCGGTTGTGCAATACCCCGACCCCTACCAGGGTGAATCGGTGATGGCCTTTGTCGTGCGCAAAGAGGGCCAGGATGTCAGCGCGCAGGACCTGATTGACTATTGCCGCAGCCAGATCGCCGTCTTCAAGTGTCCGCGCCGCATCGAATTCGTCAGCGAGTTGCCGAAGAACAATACGGGCAAGGTGCTGCGCCGCGAGTTGCGCGACCAGGCGGCAAGCCTCGCACAGCCAGCCTAGTCAGGCGGCGAACCCTCACCCCCAGCCCCTCTCCCACGAGGAGAGGGGAGCCGGAGCGTCTTCTTCCCCTCGCCCTTTGGGAGAGGGGCCAGGGGTGAGGGCTTACACACGCGCGTCGGAGCGATAGAGGAGACGGCGATGATTACCGCACTGATCCTGATGAATGTCGAGCGTAGCTCCATCAATGAGACGGCGCAGGCGTTGCTGGGCATCGCTGGCGTGGCGGAGGTCTACTCCGTGACGGGCGAGTGGGACCTCGT
>JAICSR010000618.1 GCA_025936795.1 Ktedonobacterales bacterium
CGAGCTATGTGCCCACCTGGCTCATGATTGGCTCGCCACCGATGCTGCTGCTGCTCGCGCTCGTCGGCGCGGGGATCATCGTCGCCGAGGTGGCGCGGAGACGGCGCATCAATCCGGCGGTGGCGACGGTCGCGCTGGCGTTTGTGATTCCGCTGGCGTCGCTGCTGCTGCTGCATCCCGTGCTCTACGACACGCTGCGCCAGTTTCTCTACATCATTCCACCGCTCGTCCTGCTCGCCGCCGATGGCCTGGTGCGCGGGGTGCGCCTGCTGCTACGCCAGCCACGGCCTGGTTTGCGCTGGATGGCTGCGGGGCTGCTGGCGCTGACGATCATCAGCTATGCGCAGGTGGTTGTTGACATGGCCGCGCTCTCGCCCTATGAATACAGCTATTTCAGTCCGCTTGTCGGTGGCTTGCGTGGCGCGGTGGGACGGTACGACACCGATTACTATGGGACATGCAGTTCAGCGGCTGCCGAGTGGCTGAGCCAGAACTACCGTCGCTACACCAGTGCGTCCGCGCCGACGCTGGATACCGCGCCGCTGTTGCAGATCGCGGTCAGCCCGCTCGTACCGACCAGCTTTCGCCGCGACGCGACTCACCCCGATTTCTACATCGGCTTCACGCGCGACCAGACCGACCAGTTGTATCCGACGTATCAGGTGGCGCATGTCGTCGCCGTCGAGGGGACGACGCTCTGCGTGGTGAAGATCAATCCCGCGTTGACGCAGAGTGGCTGAGCGGCCTCACTGGCTGCGCGCGATGGCGTCGGCAAGCTCGTTGACCGTCGGCGCGCCCACCCACACTGCACGCACGACGCCCTGCGCATCCACCAGGATGATCGTCGGATAGTAGGCGACGCCATAGCGCTGGGCGACCGCCGCGCCTTTGTCCAGCAGCACCGGCGGGTTCGCTTGCAAGCGCGCCATGTATTGCCCGGTGATCTCGGCGTTCTCGCCCGGTGAATCGAGATAGATGACAGCGGCGGTTGGCTGGCCCGGCGTTTGCGCCGCCGCTTGCGCCGCCTGAACTCCGGCGACGCAGTGAACGCAGAGGGTGTTGAAGAAGACGAGCAGCGTCGGATGCGCGCTGTGTCCAGCAAACCTGACTGGCTGGGCGAGCGTCTGATCGCTCTGCGCGGCGGCCAGCGTGAAGGCGGGCGCGCTCTGGCCGATTAACGCCTGCGAGCGGTTGGACGCGGGGGCCAGCGCGTGCGCCAGCAGCGCCAGCGCGACGGCCAGCGCCGCGCAGCCGACCACGGCGAGCCGAAGCCAGCCAGCCACCGATACACCCCGCAATCGTCGTGCGACGTTTGCGGGCGCCAGACGCGCCATGCTGCCTCCACTATGCCACCATGCCATCGTACGAAGAGTGCTGCGCTACGACGCTGCCCAGCGCCATGCCAGCGATTGTTTCGCCCGCAGTGTCCCACAGCGCATGCGCCCCACGCAACCATCTGGCCAGTAGGTATGCTTGACAGGCTTGCTAATACGATATATCTTGATATAACGATAACGACGCGCATGAGAGACCAACCACGGA
>JAICSR010000510.1 GCA_025936795.1 Ktedonobacterales bacterium
CAGCAGCGTCGCGTCGTCGCGCGCGCTGGGGTCGCTCTCGATCATGATCGCCGCCGCCCAGGTCAGCAGAATCAGGTCATCTTCGTAGTAGCTGAGCGTCGTGGCCAGCGACCACATCGAAGGGGCCAGCGGCTTGCGCTCGCCCAGCGCCGCGCGCAGCAGCCAGGAGTTGTGCGCCAACTGCGACGCCAGCGCACCCTCGCCCATCTTCTCGACGACGAAGATCGTGTAATCCTCTGGGCGCACGACCTCATTCGGGCGCACCATCGCCGGTTCCAGCGTCTTGCGCAGCAGCTCCAGCCCGCGCTCAAACGCCTCGATGACGACCAGCGGATAGGTCTGCGCCTCGCCGAGAATCGTGGTGGCCTCCTGCCACGATAGCTCCTCGCGGAAGAGCATCACCAGGCGGAAGGCGATGATGCCCAGATCGTAGATGCGCGCGTAGAGCACGGCATTGCGCGCGACGCCGCCCAGCGGAACCTCGACCGCGCCCATGCTGATCTCCAGCGGCAACTGAGCGATGTCTATGCTGGCGCCGCGTGTGACGACCGGGCGCACACGCGCGCTGGGGGTAGCGAGGGTGGCGCGGGCCTTCTCCAGATCAATGCTGTAGGCCACGTCGTAGAGTTGATAGAGGTGCAGCGCGGCCACCTGAATCGTCGGTGGCTCGTCGTTCGAGATCTG
This sequence comes from Ktedonobacterales bacterium, assembly GCA_025936795.1. Taxonomy (GTDB): domain Bacteria; phylum Chloroflexota; class Ktedonobacteria; order Ktedonobacterales; family JADMIN01; genus JAKAIY01. The sequence goes on from JAICSR010000510.1 coordinate 685, forward strand.
CAGCGTCATCCCTGGCGCTTGAAGCGAAGATGAAAACACGCGCGTCCCTCACAGCGGGGCGCGCTACGCATGCGCACGCATGCAGACACAAGACAGCGCGCCTGGCTCTCTGCTCGCAGGTAGTGTATCACCTGCGCTCACCTGTGGCCGCGCCAGATGGGAGGGGCGCCCGCCGATTATTCCGCCGAGCGCGCCTGGTTGAAGCGCTGCATGACCTCGGTCTGACCTTGCGCGTAGGCCTCGCGCCCCAGCGCGACCGCTTCGTCGAAGCGCCCACGTACGCGGTCAACCACCGCCATCGCCAGGTCCACGATGGTCGGCGGCGCGCTGGCCGTCGCGCCATCCGCGCTGTAGGCCTCGCTCGCAGCAGCCGCGCCTGCGGCTGATCCCGCCGCGCCGTTGGCGGGAACCCGCGTGGTCCGCTTCGTCTCAAGCTCGCCGGGCTGCGGAGTCAGCACCCAGACGGCGGCTGCGCCAATCGCCACGCCGATGACCAGTCCCATGAAGAAGCCGGAACCGGACCGTTTTTTCTGTTTCTTCGCCACGATCAAACCCACCCTTCCGCCAGAGACGCCGCTCGTGTGGGCAGCGGCGCGAGCCGACTAGCTCGCCTCTGACACTCCAATCATCTGCTCGATGCGTTCCAGCAGCGCATCACCATCAAATGGTTTCTTCAGCACTGAGACATTCGCATAGCGACCAGGGTCGGCGGTGATCAGATTCTCGACGATATCCGCCTCTGTCACCGCCGCCGTCGCGACGATCACCGGAATCTCCGCCGTCGTCTTACCGCCGCGCAGGCTCTCCAGCACGTCCAGCCCCGATACGCCGCCGAGTCGCAGGTCCAGCACGATCAGATCGGGCGGATCGTTGCGGTCGCTGCGCTCACTGCGGGCGGCTTCGGCGATCTCAGCGCCATCCTGCGACACCGAGACGCGATATGAGGCATCTTCCAGCAGCATTCGCAGCAGGGTCAGCAGTTCTTCGCGGTCATCTATCACCAGAATGCGCTTGCTCATACGACGCTCCTCCGCAAGCGCGCCAGTGACCCCTCGGAGAACCGGTGAATCATCAGAGCGCGCCATAACTCTTACCAAACGGCGTCAAGCTGAACGCACATCGCGTGCCGTCCTGTTCGCGCGGTCCGGGCCACGGGAGGGAGTTGAGCGGCGCAGCATGTTAGGCCTGCAAGCAGAGGCGCCGCGAGTGTCGCATGCGATTGTCTCTCCCGAATACAACCGCTTGGGCGGCTCTGCTGGTCACATCGGCGCACAGACACCCCGCGCTCGTCGTGCGCCATCATTAGCCCGGCTCGATAGGTGGCGTCCTGTGAACCCACTCCCCATACTACGCCAAGAACTCAGACCAGCGCGTGCTCATGCACATTTGTCATGCTGGCAAAGACTCGCGGCGCCTCGGTGAACACTGTGATCATTGCTCGCGCGCCCCAGCAGCGGAGAGCATGACGACGCCAGCGAGTACGCTCACGAAGCCAGCGAGAGCGAGATAGACGCCATAGACCACAGTGGAATCCAGGAATGGCCATGAAAAGGAAAGATCGAAAGGAATGGCAAGAACAGCCAGCGCCATCAAGACGAGACACACCACCGCCGAGCCGCAGGCGATAGCTAACGCTTGAGATCGCCTACGCGCCGAGCGAGTGAACGCAAGCGCCAGGCTACTCAGCGCCATCCCAATGATGAAGAGGAGGAAGGCCCAGGTCGCTACGGCCAGCGAGCCAAGCAGCCCGCTCTGCATCACCACCCATGGGCTGTATCCCCGTTTGGGAAATAGATAACTGGGATCGTTGAGCTTGAACACGTC
>JAICSR010000463.1 GCA_025936795.1 Ktedonobacterales bacterium
ACGCTGGGCGGGCTGGCGCTGATCCCACTGCTCTGGCGACCGCTCTCCCCACAGGGAACTGCATGGTTGCGCTGGACCTATAGCGCCTGGTTGTTTCTGCTGACTGTTCTCGTGGTGGCAGGCCTGCCTGCGTTTTGGCAGTCCATATCGCAACCGCTCCCAGGGCCGCTGTCCCAATTGAGCGCCGTGGGAGCGCCCTATCTCTTGCCAGGGGCGGTTGTCTTTCCGCTTGGTGTACTGGTCAGTGGCGCTACGCTCCCCTTCCTGCTCAGGGAGCCTATGCCACTGGCGTCCCCAGCGCCAGCGGCTCGCACTGGCTGGCAGTGGACTGCCGCGCTCACGCTTACGGCGGGCGTGCTCGTCTGGGGCATTGGCTTCTACCTCATGCCCGAGGCCATCACCGCAGCATGCCCGCCCGTCATCTTCTCGGTCACCCAGTTCGCACATGGCGCCTGCGCTGGGCTTGATTCCGATCAAGTGCTGCAAGCCGCGCACTACACTAGCCTCAATCCCCTCGCCTTCGCCCTCTATACCTTGGGCTGGAATTTTGAGTACCTGGTCGCGGCAGGAGGCATCACGGCGTTCGGCGGGTGGGTGCGCCAGCTCTCGGTGAATACGCTGGTATGGTTGGCCGCTTGGCCGCTGTTGGCGCTCGGCGTTGGCCTCGTTGCCCTGCAAGGGGTAGGCGTGATCGCGCAACGTGGCTCCCAGTTGACCGCGGCGGCGGGCATCGGCTGGCACATAGGACCAGGCATGGTCGCCACCTTCGCCGGGATCGGCCTCGTCGCGCTGGGCCAGTTCGGCCTCTGGTGTGAGCTGGTGAGGCGGAAGAGCGCTACGAGCGCACCTGCGAGCGTATAGCTGTTCAGAGAAAAACGAGAGCGGGCAGCCGAAGGGGCGGCTACACACTCTCGCAAGGGGCGGCGCCGGGACGATGCAAGCGCCAGGCGCCTTTGGCGGTCTGATGAAGCGTTAGGCGCTTGGCGTATTGGTCGGCGAGCTAGCGGACTTCAGCAGCGTGACGATCTGATGCAGGTCTGAGATGGCCTGCCTGGTGGCCGTGTGCGCCGTATGGATGTCGGTCTTGTAGCTGCCGAACGTCTGGGCGTAGGCCGTTGCGTTGGCGTCGAAGGCGGCTGGCGTCAACTGCGCGTAGATCGGCTGGGCGGCCTGCGTCTGTGCCTGCGCCGTCGAGACCTGCGACTTGTAGTCGGTGAAGAGCGTATTCGCCTGGCCCTGCACACTCGCGGGCGCGCCGTTGATCGCGTCCTGGATGATTGTCTCAGAGCCAGCGAGCCGCGTGTCAGTATGGATGACCATGTCGAGCCAGAGCTGGTGATAGTCGCGCGGCAGGACAACGGCGAAGATGCGGAACTGCGTGTAGATCAGCTTCACGTCGTCGCGCGCGGTCTTGGCGTCGGTTGCGCTATCGAGCTGCCCCTTGAGGGTCGTCAGGCCGCTCTCGTTGGTCGCGATGTCGCCGACCAGCGCCGCGTTGTCGGCGCTCGAAATGCGCCCATCGCTATTGACCTCGGTGACACGGCCATTCAACTTGGAGAGCGCTGTCTGGCGCGCGGCGATGGCTGCATTGCCGAAGGTGATGACGCAAGTGGTATCGGTCGCTCCGCACTGGGTCGTTGCGGGCGCATTGGCGAACCCGGCGAGCGGCAGAAGGACTCCCGCCATCAGCAGCGCTATGCCACCCGCAAAGGCGACGGCGCGAGCGCCACGTCGCGTCCGTTCGTGTAGCTCATGTACTCGCTGAAACATCGTTCACTCCTTCTCGAAGTAGTCGCTCTGAACCACAGTCGTGAGCCTGGCTCACGGCTGCGTCTGATTCTCCTGGCTGGCATAGTTCACACCGGCGTCGTTCTGCGCCGAATTGAGTTGCTGTGAGTCGCTCTGATTCTGGTTATCTATGTTCTGCAACTGCTGCAGCGCCGCCGAATTCGACGATCCGGTTGTCGCGCCAGTCGAAGCGCCGGTCGAAGTCCCCGTCGCCGACGACGAGCCGCCCTGCGTCTGCTGAATCGTCGGGCTGCCACCGTTGCGTGCATGCGGCGCCGCGCAGCCGCCCAGCGCAAGGGTCAGCGCCAGCGCCGACGCTGCGAAGACCCACGCCGCGCGTTGCAACCATGAGCGCGGGTGATGTGACAATGTCTGCATGCGAACATACCTCCTGAGGCGCAGTGGCGCCGCCATACCGCGTGTCTCGCGACCCCGGTATCGTGTGGAAATCGTGTGAGGGCAGCGGCGCCCGCCAGCGTCCCAGAACTGGCGCCTGGTGGCGCAGGTTGGCGAGCGGTCGCTTCCTCCCGGCTGTGAGCTATTCTAGCCGCGCCATCTGAGCGCGCTCTTAATGATGGGTTAGAGCATGCTGAGAGCCTGGTTGGAGCGCATCGGCGCCTTGCCGCTGCTCCCATGCGGGCATGCGCTGGCCAATCAGCCAGGTCACGCGGTACACTTTCAGGGCAAACAGACACGGGCAACAGAGGGAGTGAACGCATGTCGGGCGAGAACCAGCCACGCCGCCCGCCAATCATCGTCGGCATCAGCGGGTCAAGCGGCGCCGCGCTGGCCCAACGCGCCATCGCGTTGCTGGGCGAGCTTGGGACGCCAATGCACATCACCTACACTCCGGCATGCCGCCAGGTCTGGCCCGATGAGGTCGGGCATACGCTGGCCGACGACCTCAGCGAGTGGAAGGCGCGCTATCATGCGCGCGTCTTCAACGCCGACGACTTCCGTGCGCCGATGTCGAGTGGCAGCTTTCGCACTGCGGGCATGCTGGTCATCCCATGTTCCATGCGCACCGTCTCGGCAATCGCGCATGGCAGCTCCAGCAACCTGCTGGAGCGCGCGGCGGATGTCATCATCAAGGAGCAGCGACCGCTGGTGCTCGTGCCGCGCGAGACGCCACTCTCCGCAATCCATCTGGAGAACCTGCTGACGTTGGCGCGGCTCGGTGTGCGCATC
>JAICSR010000561.1 GCA_025936795.1 Ktedonobacterales bacterium
GCACGCGCACGCGGGTTACGCGAGGCGGTCTACGCGCTCATCACGGCGCGTATGCGCGGGGAAGTTGCGCCCGGTGTAGACCTGGCCCTGCTGAACAGCGAACTAGCCCTGGCGCTTGCGCATCGGCGACTCGCGATCAGCGATCACGGTCACGATCTGGTGTGGGCCTGGGATTGGAGGCAGGAGCGCGCGATGGACGTCGCAACGCACACGGGCCTCACCCTTGATACTCTCTTGTGGCCGCTAGCAGTCGCCGCCGCGGACCTGCTGAGCAGGCGACCTGAACATCCACCCCTACGCCAGTGCGCCAGTGATGAGTGCAGTTGGCTGTATCTGGATACCACGCGCAATCACAGTCGGCGCTGGTGCGATATGAAGGGATGCGGAAATAAGGCAAAGGTCCGGCGCTATCGTCAGCGACAACCGTAAGGCCGCTCCCTTGATGTCTGCCTGCCTCCAGGCGCTCAGAATCGCGGCATACACGCGGGCGCCGCCTTCTGTGATACGATGGCGACCAGTGAACCAGTCGCCGCATCGCGCGGTTTGGAATCGCTTGATGCGTAATGCTCGATGCGCAGTAAGGAGGCGTGTGTATGCCGCGCGCGATTGACTTCCATGTCCATCTACCCATCGCCGAGTTCATGGATGTGGCCATCGGCAAGTATCGCGCGGGCGCCGAGGCCTACTTCCGGCGCGAGGTCAAGCTGCGCGACATCGAGGAGATCGCCGACTACTACGCCGAGCAGGACATGATCGGCGTGCTGCTGGCCTGGGATGCGGAGACGGCGACTGGCCAGAAGCCGCTGCGCAACGACACCGTCGCCGAGATCGTGCGGCGCTACCCGCAGCAGTTCATCGGGTTCGCCAGCGTTGACCCGCTCAAAGGCGACCGCGCCATCACCGAGGCGCAACGCGCCGTGCGCGAGCTGGGCCTCTCCGGCATGAAATTCCACCCCGGCATCCAGGCGTTCTATCCCAACGACCCGCAGTTCACGCCGCTCTTCGCCGCCGTCGCCGAACTCGGCGTGCCAGCGCTCTTCCACACCGGCACGTCGGGCCTGGGCGCGAATATGCCCGGTGGTGGCGGCGTCAAGCTCGACTACACGCGCCCGATCTATCTCGACAGTCTCGCCGTAGACCACCCCTCGCTGACGATCATCGGCGCGCATCCCTCCTGGCCGTGGGAGCAAGAGATGATCGCCATCCTCCAGCACAAGCCGAATGTCTACAATGACCTCTCCGGCTGGTCGCCCAGGTATATTCCTGAGGCATTGCTGAGAGAAGCGGCGGGGCGGCTCAACCACAAATTCCTGTTCGGCTCCGACTATCCGTTCATCACCCCCGACCGCTGGATGGCTGATTTCTTGCGGTTGGACGGCTGGAGCGACGAGGCGCGCAGGCAGGTGCTCTGGGGCAATGGCCAGCGCGTGCTGGCGCATACACCTGTCGGGCAGATGACCTTTAGTTGAGACACCATGCGCCCCGACGTATTCTGACGTATCCTGTCACACAGAGGTCCAATGGAGGGCGCCTGGTTTGACCCGCATCGTCGCAGGCCGTTATACTGCTGAGAAGGTTGCAGTACTCTCAAAGGAAACAGGCGGCGAATGAGCGAACAGGTGTCCTCGGCGCGTGGCCCGCACATGGATGCGCATGATGTGCCCTGGTGGCGTATCGGGCTGCGCGCGCTCGACCGCGCGGCGCACGCGCTCACCGCATCCGAATGGGCCTTCGCGGCGCTGATCGTCTTCTGCTATGCGTACTTCCTCGCGCCCGCCGCCACCAACACCATCAGCCGCTACGACATGGTGTATGCGCTGGCCCACGGCTCGGCGAACATCGATATCCACGCCAGCAACACGATTGACGTCAGCTACTTCAACGGACACTGGTACTCACCACGCTCGCTCGGCCTCTCGTTGCTGGCCGTGCCGATGCTCTTCGTCGTCGGCCACTTCTTCGACCTCGACAACTATGCGCAACTGACGCTGACGCAGCAGATCGCGCTGCTCAACGCCTTCACGCTGCTGCCCGC
>JAICSR010000163.1 GCA_025936795.1 Ktedonobacterales bacterium
CTCGACCAGCAAGCCAACCAACTGCTCACCCAGCCTGATGACCACGATGCGCTGGAGCGCCGACGCATCTTGCTCGAAGCCCAGCGTCTCCGCCAGCGCAAAGGCGGGCATGTCGCTGGGCGGCGCCGACGCAGGCGTATCAGCATCCGCCGCGAGGACATTCAACGCCGGGCGCCATGAGGTGTCCACGGGGATACGCCATTCGCGTGGGGCGCCGCTCTCTGCCTGCGCATCCACCAACGCGCGCAGCCGCGCTGGCTCGATGATGGCAGTATACTCGACCAGCGCAAAGGGCAACGCGAAGATCTGCCCCGCTGTGTTGACCTCCAATACAGGCGCCACGCTCAACGACGTGGGAACGCGCATCTGGAAGGTCGTTCCTTTGCCCAGATCACTGTGCATGGTGATGGAGCCTTTGAGCCGGTGGACAGTGTGAGCGACATCAGCCAGCCCCACGCCGCTGCCCGCCATCGCGCCGACCGAGCTGGCGGTGCTGAAGCCAAGCTGGAACATGAGGCTGAGGGCTTGCTCCTGCGAGAGGCGATCTCCCTCTTCCCGCGTGATGCGCTCGGCGGCGACGGCGGCGTCCACCAAGTCTTTCGCGTTGACCCCACGCCCATCGTCGCCTACCTCAATGACGACCTCGGCGCCGGCATTGTAGGCGTGAATCCAGACGGCGCCTTTCGCGGGCTTACCCTGCGCTAGCCGTTCCTCTGGTCCCTCGGCGCCATGCGCGACGGCATTACGGACAAGCTGAATCAGCGGCTGCTCCAATTCCTCCAGCAGCAACCGATCAATTTCGACGGCCTCGCCCTTCGCCGTGAACTCAAGCTGCTTCCCCAGGTCAGCCGCCGCCACCAGCGCCGCGATGCGCAGCCGTGGCGTGATCTCGGCCAGCCGCGCCAGCCGAATGCTCATCGCATCTTCCTGAATGCCGCGTGTGAGGGCCTCTTGCGCCTCGGTGATCTGGCCAAGTTGCGTAAGGAGCGCGCTGAGCGCGCCGTAGTTCGCCGTGACATCCACCACCACCTCGGCCAGCGCACGCAGCGCGGTGTCTACCTCGGCGTATTGTTCGAGTTGCAGACTGCTCCACGAGGCGCGCAGCGCGCCCGTCGCGGTTGGCGGCGTCGCAGGCGCTGGAGCGGCCATTGTGTCCGCAGCGCCCAGCGACGCAAGTGGATGTGAGAGGGGCGCTGGCTGGGCGAAGGCGGCCAGATGGTCGTAGGTCAGCGGATGCGCATCGGCGATCTGCGCGCTCTTCTCGCGCAGCCGCTCCAACGCCACCTGCACCTCCGCCAGCGCATGGGCAATCTCCCGACGGTTGTGATTGACCGCGCCGCGATTGACCGCCAGCGCGCCGAGTTGATTCATCAGCATGTCGAGCTTGCCCGCTTCGATGCGCAACACCAGGTCGTGGTCCGCCAAATTCCTGCGCTGGGTGGCTGGTTGAGCCAATGCTGACGACTGAGGCGCGCGCTGCGTCTGTGGATGCAACAGCGCATCGCGCAAGCTCCTGGCATCGTCGAGCAGGGTGGGCGGAGGCTCATCGAACTGGGCAGCGGCGGCCAGCCCCTGCTCGAACAGATCGAGGAAGCGTCCCAGGCCAGGCACAAAGTCCCGGCTGGCGCTCAGCGCTGTCCCTTGCGCAGTCAAGACAACCTCCATGAACAACTCGGTGATGGCGGTGAGGCCGATGAAGCGCATCTGAGAAGCCGCGCCTTTGATTTTGTGGGCGACCATGGCCATTTTGTTCAGCGTCTGTGGGTCGTCGGGCTGTTGCTCGAACGCCTGAACAAGCTGGCCGAGCGCGCGCAGATCATCGGGCGTCTCGTAGACGAAGGCGCGCTTCGCCTCAGGCGGCGGGTTGTTTGCCTCTTCCTCCGTCATGCCACCGAAGACAGGGAAACTCGCCCCGCTCTCTGTCTGCCCCATAAATGTGGGTGTCATGAACGCGGGCGTCTGGGCAATGCGCGCAATCTGTTGCGCGTCGGCCTGTGGGTCGCGCTTGCGTAGCGGGACGCTGGCGAACGACTGCACGAGCTCAAGCTCGGCCAGTGTCAGCTCGCTGTCATCCCTGAATGCGTTGGCAGCGGCGGCGCTCTCGGCAGGGGCGCTGGGAGCGGGGATGTCTGGGCTAGGAGCGGCGCTGGGAGCGGGAGCGTCCGCGCTGGTGGCTTGGAGCGGCGGGGGCGCCAGCGTCCGCTCAAGCTGGCTGACCAGCGCCAGATCGCGCGCGGTGGGTGGCTCAGCGAATCCGGCGGCGGATAGCCGCTCGACGCGCCACTGCATATAGGAGAGCGTATCGCGCGCGCCCAGCGGAGCAAGCCGCTCAGCGTCGTCACGTTGCGCGGCGCTGGCTGCGGCGGTTCTGGTCGCCGCGTCGGCCAACGCCTCGGCCAACGCGCCCAGATCATCCAGCGCGAACGCCGTCGCCAGCGCCGCCACTGCCCGCGCGAGGCGGGCGACCTCGCGTAGCGCCTGGAGTCGGCGTTCGCCCGATGCTCCGCCCAGCGCGACGCAATGCGATTCAATGGCGGTGAGCAGCGTGCGCATCTCGTAGATGACTCGCGCGAAAGCCTCGGCGTCATTCATGCGCGGGTCGCTCCTGGAGGGCGGCGAAGATGTCGTCGCAGACCTGCGCGATGCGCAGCGCCAACGCGAGGCGCTCCAGCCCCGCGATTCGATAGGCGCCCCCGACATAGGCTGGCAGCGTGTGAGCGGCGGTCGCAGGGCGCGCATGGTCGTCGGCGTCGCCCGCGTCTTCGGGGCGCAGCGGGTAGATGTCGCCGATGCGGTCGGCCACGAGCGCCAGCAGATGATCGCCCTCGCCAACCACCAGCGCGCGGGGCATTTCTGGTCTGCCTACGGCGCTCGCTTGAGTCTTGCGCGGGCTGGCGTTCGCAGCGTGAATCATGCGTCGCGCGGCTTCGGGGCCATGTAGCAGCGTGGGCGAGGGGTCCACCAGCGCGACCAGATCAGCGCGCAGCGGGAAGACACCCCAGAGCCAGTGCGGGCTGAACGGCAGCGCGACGTGTGCGGGCAGGCTCGACAAGACTTCGCGGAGATCGGCCAGCCGCACGAGATAGGGTGTCTCGCCCAGCCAGCAGAGCAGATGTTCTTCGCCCTCAGCTGGGTCTTTCGCCAGCGTCTGTCCGGCCTCAGCGCGTTCGAGCGCACGCAAGAGCGTCTGTTCCTGTGTCGCCGTCTGCGCCGACGATAGGGCCATGGTGAGGGCCAACGGCGCCGCATCAGGCGCGCCGGTCGCATCACTCTGACTCGTCATTGCCTCACCAAGCCTTCCAGGTCTTCCAAGCCTGCGCTATTCCGGCCAGTCCATCGAGGGGCCAAGCCTGGCGTCGAGGATTCCCAGCGCCCGGCGAACCCGCCTGACCAACTCATCACGCTTGAACGGCTTGGCGATGAAGTCAACCCGGCCAATCAGAAGCGAGCGCGCGCGATCAATGACGCCATCATGACTGGAAATCATGATGATGCTGGTATCGTCGAACTCAGAGCGGCTGTGGATCAGTTTCGCGATGTCGTAGCCAGACATGCGCGGCAGGCCAATATCGAGCAGCAACACGCGCGGCGGCGCGATGCGACGGCTTGAGAGCGCCTCCAAGGCTGTCGGCCCGTCAGGAAACGCGATGGTCGAGATGCCAACGTGTGTCAGGCTCAGCTCCACCACCTTGCGCACACACATCGAGTCATCAATCACCATGACCAGCGGTGATGCGGCAGAAGCCATGTCGCCGAGATCAGACGTGAAGAAGGTGTCGGGGTCTGCCAGGGTACGTGTTGTCCGCGAGCGTTCGCGCACATCGCTGAAACTGCTTCCGTTGAGCATGCGACCGATCCTCCTGATGTCCCTGGCCCACTCCGCATGCGGGATTCCATAAGGGATTCCCAAGAGCGCCCAAGCGGCGCCATACGGCCTCGGCCAGGAAAAAACTCAAGGCGCTCTGCGGCGCCGATTGATGACTCCTGATGGCTAGCGTTAGCGTACTACCACGATCAACTCCTGAAGTCCTCGAAGAGCGATTCCCAGACATCCTGGTTTTGCACTCGCTCCTCCGGCGAGGTAATGCGTGTATTGATGGCGCGAAAGGCGCTGGCGAGCGCGCGAAGAAGCTCCTCGCGAAACTGGATGAAGAGCTGACTGTGCGCTGTCTCGCCGCTGCGGCTGTTGGTGTCGAGGACACTGCGACAATAGGCCGCGAGGTCGTCCAGGTCAATACGATTGTTTGAAATAGCAAAGCGATGCTCACCAATGCCGAGGATTCCGGCATTGTCCAGAATGATGGCGAGGGTATCGTGCGCCAGCGCAACATCGCTGGCCCGGTAGTTGTCGGCCAGCGCCTCCATCGTCTCATTGATGAAGCGCGCCAGCGCGACCAGCCGATCTGTCTCAGTCTTACACTTGAGCCAGCTCTGGTTCATAGTGATAATCAGGCTGAACAGGTCGAAGCGTTGCAGGTTGATGCGCGTGGCGACCTCCGGCTGTCCGGGCGCGCCAGGGGTGCGATTGAAGCTCAGCAGCCCATCCTGCACCAGCTTCCCCGCCATCCGCGCGACCTCCAGTTCGGGCATGCGTAGCGAGGTTGCGATGCGCCGGACGGTATGCTGCGAGTTGACACGCGAGATGATGCGCCAGGCCATGGGATGAAACTGCATCGGATAGTCTACGTCGGGCTGAGGCGTCATCATCAGGAATGTCCGCATGCCGTCCGGCAGCACAAATTCCAGCATGTCGCGCTCGTGCTGATAGCGCAATGCTTCCATGGCGGCGGCGCTCGTTTCAGTGCGCGGGGCCACCACGTCATCGGGCATACGTTCGCCTTTACGGAAGGTGTAGTCGCCGTGCCGCCAGAGCGCCAGCTCGCGGATGGTCCAGAGCGCTTGCGTGCGCAGCGCCCGTTCAAGCTGCTGTTCAGAGATGAAGTTCTGCTCTACCAGGCGGGCGCCGATGCGTTTGCCGAGCGCGTCTTGCGTCTGCATACGAAACACATAATCCACTTGCTGCTGGCTGGCGAATTGCAGTTGTTGCAGCACATGGCCCAGCGTGAGCGCCTCGCGATCATATTCTTGCGCGCCGACGATGGCCCCGTTATCGAAGTAGACGATGCCGCTGCCGCCTGCATCGGCGCGGAGATGCAGAGCGCCAGACTGGCCATCCAGGTTCATCGCCTGAAGCAATTCGACCAGACCAAAATCTTCTAGCCGTCCCTGAAATGCATTCGCTTGCGCCAAGACACTTATCCTCACAGACACGTCGTTGCGCGTGCAGCGCTCGACGCTCTCGATACCGCACTGTCATACCAGAGAAACAACAGAACCAACCGCATGAGCCGACCGCATTATATGTCGCTGGACCGTGCCCCGACAATTCCGGGCGACCTATGACACCCGCCAGGGCGCCAGCTAAGGCGCCAGCGAGCCAAGCCGACGAATGTCTGCGGGTGGCGCCGCTGCGGCGAGCGCCTGCGCATCACGCGCCAGCGCCGGATGCCACGCGCGCGGGGCAATCTCCGCGAGCGGGGCCAGCGCGAACGCCCGCGCGGCAAGCTGGGCATGCGGAATCACCAGCTCAGGCGTGTCGAGGATGAGGTCATCGTAGAGCAAGATGTCAATATCAACCGGGCGCGGCCCATAGCGTGGCCCCGGCGCGCGACCCAGCGCGCGCTCGACGCGCTTGGCCAGCCGCAGCAGCGCGAAAGGATCGAGGCGTGTCAACCCTTCCGCCACTGCATTGTGGAAGCGCGGCTGCTCGGTGACGAGCAACGGCGCGGTGTCCCAGACGGATGAGACGCGCGTGACGCGCACATCGGGCGCAAGCTGCGCCAGCGCCGCGCGCAGCAGGGCGTCGCGGTCGCCCAGATTCGAGCCGAGGCCCAGGTAGATGAGGTGTTCGCCGAGCGCGCGTGGTTGGTGCGCGTTCTGCTGGCTCGGCATGGCGCTGTCCTCCATCCTCGGTGGCCATCTGGCCTGTTCACTCCAACTATACCCTGAGCATGTCCTGAAAAGCGCAATGAAATCAGGTGGACGCCTGATCTCTACGCCTTGCGCCATGCTATAGTATGGATAGCGTGAACGGACGCGCGCCGCGTGGTCGTCTCATGCGGGACGCCGCGCGCATCCCTGCTGTCATCATAACGCTGACCCGGCTGCCACAGCGAGCGCATCACGCGCGCGGGTGGCCGTCGTCATCTTCCTTCCAGAGACTCAGACCAGAGGCTCAGAGCAACTAAGGCGGTAGAGCGGCCCAATGATAGCTGTGGTGGGTCTAGATCATCGCCGGGCGCGCGTAGAAGCGCGCGGGCGGCTGACGTTTACCGACGACCGACTGGCGACGGCGCTCCGCGCGCTCGGTGACGACCAGTGGATTGACGAGGCAGTCATCCTCTCGACCTGCAATCGGACTGAGGTGTACCTCGCAAGCCAACATCCCGACGAGGCGCTGCACAGCGCGCGGCGCTTGCTAGAGGATACCTTCGAGCGCGCTGGGCATGCGGAGGCTGGGATCGCGGCGCATGGCGCCTCGGTGATCTCGGTCGCCCCAGTCGCGGCGCTCTCCCAGGTCGAGCTAGCGCAAGCGCTCTATGCCCACGAAGGTGTTCCGGTCGCCCATCATCTCTATGAGGTCGCCGCCGGGTTGCGTTCGATGGTGATTGGCGAGCCGCAGATTCTGGGGCAGGTGCGGGCGGCGCTGGCGGCGGCAGAGGCCGAGCAGGTGGTCGGCGATGAGCTACGGGCGCTCTTTACTGGAGCGCTCAAGATCGGCAAGCGCGTGCGGACGGAGACGGAGATCAATCGCGCAGATGTCTCGGTGGCGGGGTTGGGCGTGCGCGCGGCGCGTGAGGCGCTGGGCGAGCTACGCGGCAAGACGGCGCTGCTGATCGGCGCGGGCCGCACGAACCAACTCAGCGGTGGGTTGCTGCGCGCTGAGGAGATTGGCGCGGTGATCGTCGCCAATCGCTCAGTGGAGTCGGCGGCAGCGCTTGCAGGTCAGCTTGATGGGCGGGCGGTTGCGCTCGACCAGATCGCTCCAGCGATTGCCGAGGCCGATCTCATCATTAGCGCCACCGCCGCGCCGCACCTCGTGCTGAGCGCCGAGATGATCGCGACTGGGCGCGCGGGACGGCAGACACCGCTGGTGGTGGTTGATCTGGCGGTACCAGGCGACGTGGCGGCGGAGGTCGCGGCGCTGCCGGGCGTAACGCTGCTCACGCTCGACACCCTGCGCGATATGTCTGACCCGGACGCCCACACCGATCCCGCCGTGGTCGCCTCGCTGCGCGGTCGCGAGCGCGACATCGAGCAGTCGCGCCAGATCATCGCCGAGGGGCTGCGCGAGTACGCGCGCGGGCAGACGATGCGCCTCGCCGTTCCCGGCATCACTGCGCTCAGACGCCATGTGGACCTCTCGGAAGAGCAGGAGCTTGCGCGGGCGCTGGCCCAACTCGATCACCTCTCCGAGCGCGACCGCGCGATCATCGAGCGCTTCGGCTCGCGCCTGGTGGACAAGATGTTTCACCACCTCGTGCGGCGGATTCGCTCGCTCGCCGAGTACGATGAGATTCCCCCCGATGTCACGATGCGCGTGCTGGCGCAACTCTTCGCCGAGCCAGCCACGCGCGACCACGACGCCGAGTCATAGTCCGCGCAGGCGGACTTCGCGGCCCGCAGGCCATCCAGGCGCGGTTTCAACCGCCAGCACGCCTTGACAGCGCGCCGCCGGACTGCTACCGTGCAGCCTGGCGGCGAGGACTGGCGCATGACAGCGCCCGCTGGTGAAATTGAGGCGACGCGATGGAATCCGCTGACGACGCAGGTGTGGCACGCGCGGCAACCCAGGCGCAACAAGGGCAAGTGACGGCGCTGGCATCATCGCCGCAGCCTTCGCTACGACCACCCGGCTCGATCATCGCGCTAGCGACGCTCTCACTCGTGCTGACGCTGATCACTGGCCCCGAACAACTCTACTACGTCCTGTTCGCCATCAATCCGCACGTCTTCGGTATCGGCCCGCACACGAACTTCTTTGGGAACCTGTGGTACGCCTATGTCTTGCATGGCGACAACAGCTATACCCACTTCGACTCAGGCCTGTTCACTGGCGCGGTCGAGGACGCCTTCATGCTGGCGCCGTGCTATCTGCTCTGCGGCATTGGCCTGCTGCGGCGCAGTCGCTGGGTGATTCCGCTGGGGCTGTTCACTGCTGGGATGATCTGGTACGCCATCGTCTACTTCATCGTCGGCGATCTCTCCTCCAGCCTGAGCAGCGTCACCGACCCGATCAACTTCTGGGCGCCGCTCGTCCTCTACGTCGTCTACCCGATCTGGATGGTACAGACGCTGGTGTTTCGCCGCAAGCTCTTCACGC
>JAICSR010000541.1 GCA_025936795.1 Ktedonobacterales bacterium
AAGTCAAGAGCGCGGTGTCCCATGTGTGTGAGGGCGCTGGCGCGGGCGCAACCCTCACTCCAACCCTCGCTCTCCCACCAGGAGAGAGGCTTTAGAGAGAGGCTTTAGTAAGATTAAGATGCAGTGGGCGCCACAATACGACTCGCCCAGCCCTGGCCAGCGATGGCAGGATTGGGCGATCAAGAATTGGCTTGTGGCGCGCATGTATGGCGTGCGTGGGCGCTAGAAGCTAAGCTCGTCGGCGAGGAAGCGTGTCCACAGCAGCGTGACGCCGAGGCCGCCCATCAGCGCGAAGAACGCGACCGGCCCGCCATAGGTGGGATTCTCGAAGTTGAAGAAGAGCGTGAGCGAGAGCCAGGCAATCGTCGCGGAGATCGCCATGCCCAGCTTCGTCGCCTCCACTGGCGCATCCCAGAAGAGCTGCGCGCCGAGCCAGAGCAGGCCAAACGCGATGACAGCGCCCCAGTGGATGGCGCCCGCCTGCACCACGTCGAATGGCGTGGATTTGCCCGCGAGGTAGTCCACCGAGAGGAACGGCACGACGAAGGCGATGACGAAGAGCAACGCCAGCAGCGCGCTCACGAGCGGCTTCATGCTACGGGTGGATGCCATGATGCGTAGTCCTTTCCCGGACGGTGATCCCGGATCGCTGCTATGCGCTAGACATCGCGCGCTCAGGCCAGCGGAGCGTAAACGCGCTGGATACGGCTGGATAAGGCCTGGATGGGCTGCCGTGCGCTGTGTCCTGTGCATCCCAATGGATGATAGTGGGAAGATAGACACTCTTCTGGCTATTTTAGCGATAGACCGACGCCTTTGCAAGCAGGTGTATACCCTAGGGTACATGTGAGCGGGCGCGGGCGACGCGGGCGCGCCGAGCGACGGCGCCGCGCGTGCTACCCAGGCTGGAGGTCATGCTGTAAAATTGGCGACATGATACACTGACGGCTGGTTCAGCGCGACCTCGGCCCGCGACGCACGTCAGACGCCTGTGGAGCGGGCGCCGTTCAGCATGGAGCGCGAGTGACCGTACGCAACACGACGCGACGCGAAGGCAGAGAAGGCGCAGAGCGCCCGGCAGGCGCTTCCTTCCGCAGGCTGCCCTGGCAGTTCCGCAGGTCGGGCAATCGCGCGGCAGGCCAGGCGATGCGCGCGCGCATCATTCGCTGGCTGCTGCCCGCCGAGAGCGGTGGCGCAGGCGAGATTCGCGCGCTCGACGGCGTACGCGCGGTGGCGGCGCTCAGCATCGTCGCCTTCCACACGCTGCTCCACCAGCACATCGAATATCTGCCCGCCAGCCAGGCGATTGGCAATGTGTGGTACTACCTCTCGATGGGCGTGCAGCTCTTCTTTGTGCTTTCCGGCTTCCTGCTCTTCCGGCCCTACGCCCGCGCAATGCTTTCCGGGGCGGCGCTGCCGTCGTGGGCGCGCTTCTACCAGCGCCGCGCGCTGCGCATCCTGCCGGTCTACTGGGTCGTGCTGGCGGTGATGCTGGCGACGCAGTGGCCGATAGCGGGCAAGCCGCTCTGGCTGAATGCGCTCACGCATGTCACGCTGCTGCACGATAGCTTTCCGCGCTTCAATCGCGACCTGGACGGCCCCTTCTGGACGCTGGCCGTCGAGGTTCAATTCTACCTGTTGCTACCAGTGATCGCGGCGGGTATCGCGCGCGTCGTGGGGCGCACACGCTCCGCCGCTCGGCTGTTTGGCGGGCTGCTGGGCGTCATCGCGCTGGCGGAACTGGTGCGCTGGCTCGATACGCTGCTGATGGCCTCGGTCACCCCGCAGGCGCTGGCGCACGGCGGCTGGGAGGCAGCGCGCTGGCTGCTGGCGCTGGCGACGATGGGCATGCAGGGCAAGAATCTCGAAGTCTTCTTCGTCGGCGCACTCTGCTCGACGCTCTATGTCATCGGCACGGAGCGCGAGGAATTGGCGCGGCATACGCAGCGGCGTGTGGCGCAGTGGCTGCTCACCACCGGGCTGCTGCTCGCCATTGTCGCGGCGCTGAACTGGAAGCTGGGGACGGTCTTGTTCACTCCCGGCGAGCAGTGGGGCCTCGCCATCATCACCTATCCGCTGGTTGTCGGCGTCTCCTTTGGCGCGCGGACCCTCGGCATCGTCTGGGGTGGGCCGCTCGTCCACGCGATCTTCGCGGCGCCCCCGCTACGCTTCATCGGCCTCATCTCCTACAGCCTCT
>JAICSR010000079.1 GCA_025936795.1 Ktedonobacterales bacterium
CGTCCTGTTCGCTTCATATCACTCTTGCGGCGCATTGCTCAGCCGAAGGCGTGACATGGCCTCTATCCCGAAGTCTGGCGTCAATTGGCGTTATGGAGGTTGTCCTGTGAATCTGCAAAAGCGACCTGTGTCGAAGTCATGGCAGTCGCCGCAGGGCGTTCTCGTCGTCCTGCTGCTCGCTTTGCTCGCATTGCCTGGCTGTCAGGTCGCCATCGGCCCACTTGTGCTTGGCAAACCAGCGTCTCCAACGCTTCCACATGGTTGGACTTGGTATCACGATAGCCAGTTTCCATTCGACGCGCCGATCCCACCCGGCTGGCAGGCGCACGGCTACTGGTACTGGGCCACGCGTGACAAGGAATTGTGCCAGCGTAGGGTCGATCTCGTACCTCCAGTCAGCCAGCCGGGCTATGCATCGGATCCGGAACGTACTCCAGAGGGCGTACAAATTCTGATCCCCAACACCTGTCCCGATTGGAAACCCCCGCAAGGCGGCTCCTGGACGACAGCAGAGACGGCAACAGTTGATGGGGCAGTGGCGCAACAATACGTCGAGAAGGACGATGCAAGTATCCAGCACTATGCCGTAGCGCACTTCGGTGGGCGGCAGTATGTCTTCTACTTCAACTATGAATATGGTCAAGACCTACCGCAGTCGCGGGCGACCGCCGAAATTGCGCTCTACAACACGATCCTCAGGAACTTCGTCTACCACGGGCAGTAGGCGCACTCATGCTCCTGAGGCGCGAGGCCAGTCGTCAAGCGCCGCATGTGCGCTCACTCCGGGGTGTCGCGCACGATGGTGGGCGCGCTCTCATCGTAGGGCGGGGCAGTGGGCGTGTAGAGCGGGGGCGCGTTCAGCGGGGCGCCCGGCGGGGGCGTGTAGCCTGCCATGTAGCTCTGCGCAGATGGCGTCGGCGTCGCGTAGACCTGCGTCGGCGTGGCGCTGGCGCTGTAGGGCGCGCCTTGCCTGCGCCCACCACCTCGGCGGCCAATACGCCCTAGCAAGCCGCCAATCAGTCCGGCGACGAGGCCGCTCACCAGCAGGATGAGGCCGCCCAGCGCCAGCCGCACGATGGCCAGCCGCACGTCCAGCGCCAGATGTCCTGCCGCGCCATGTCCCGCGCGCCGCGCCGCTGGAGCCACCACCGCCGCGTTCGATGCCAGCAAGGCCAGGATGACCACGCCCAGGCAGATGGCGATGAAGGTGGTAATCAGCGCGGCGAGGAAGCCTGCCCAGACGCCCGAACGCGCCAGCCCACTGTGGCGACTGGCCGAGAAGCCCGCCGCCGCGAAGACGACCAGCGCGATCAGCAGAAAGAGGATCGGCAGGCCGCCGCCCAGCCCTACCGCGCGCTCGATCACGCTCAGCGTGATAACTGGTAGGCTCAAAATACCCAGCGCAACGCCCGCGATCACACCATTGCGTGTGGCGACGCTGGAAGGCTGCGAGTGCATCATGGCTGCTCCTTGAAGGAGGAGAATCCCTGACTGTACAGCATGGCGACCCGGACGCCGCCCGCTGTGGGATAGTATGCCGCATCAGCCTTAGCGCGGCCTGAGAGCTTCGCGCCCCACCACACTCAGCGCGCGTCGAGCGCCTGCGGACCGAGGATCAGCAGCTTCGGATCTGGTCGGCCAATCATCAGCAACAGATGCGCGCTGTCAGGCGACCAGACGGGATTCTGCGCCAGGCTGTACTGCGCGGCGTCCGCCTCGAATTGAGCGCCGGAGAAGCGCTGGAGCGCCGCGCCGCTCGCGCAATCATAGACCGTTAACGAGCCAGTTCCCTGCGCCATAGCCAGTGTGGTGACGGCCAACCGCCGACCATCGGGCGACCAGGCCAGCGTCAACTGCGTATTGCCATAGGGGTCGAGCAGTCCGAGCGCCGCGCGCAACCCATTGTCATGCAACGGCGCGCTGGGGAGCTGATTGGGCGCCGGACCGCCATCGCAGGGGCTGGTGTCGTTGGAGGCAGGCAGGGGGCGTCCCGGCTCGGTCGCCAGCCGCGTCTGGACGTTGACATCGAGCAGATAGCGGCCATCGGGCGACCAGGCGGATGCGCTCAGCGCCAGTAGCGCATAGGGCTGGCTCAACGGCTGCGTGGTCACACCATCGCCAGCGCACGCCGTCGCCGTGACCGGCGAGATCGTTCCCATCTGCCACATGCTCACCAACTGCCCGGCATCGGAAGCGCCAGCCGTTGTGGTTGGCGTCGTCGGCGTGGCGGCGCTGGCATTGGCTGGCAGCGGCTGATCGGCCACCAGCACATCTGAGGGCAGCCAGCGATAGGCCAGCGCGGGCGCAAGATAGATCGTGGTGTACGCGCCGTTCGTGACATCCCAGCGCTCAACCGGCGTCAGGTCGAAGCCATTCGTGGGATAGGAGAGCGCAGTGTTTGGTGCAGTCAGTAGCACAGTGACCTGGCCGCGATGTGCTCCCGTCAGCGTGACAATCGCCATGCCTGAGTCACCGCCAAACTCGCCATAGACGCCGAAACCGACTGCCATCTGACGACCGTTGGGCGACCAGCGCGTCTCGTAGTACGAAATATCGTAGGACAAGGCGCTACTCAGCTTCAGTCCGACGCGCGTCAACGCCACATTCACCGCGCTGTCGAGCGCATAGGTGGCCACCTGCCGCCCCGTCGTCGCGTCGAAGATCAGCAGATTGGGTTGCGCCGCTACTGGCCCGCTTGGCCCCGATGGTCCCAGGTAGGGCTGGCCGCAGGGACTTGACTCCACAGCGGCGATCTGGCGGCTATCTGGCGACCACGAGACGCCCGTCAGGCAAGTGGCCACATCACTCGGCGCCTGCACGCCGGTCGAGGGGATCTGGACGCTCGACGGAGCCACACGCGGCAGATGCGGCGCCACCGCGACCGCGACGATGGCCAGCAGCGCGAGCAGCGCCACCACGCCACTCGCCCGCCATACCTGCCGCAGCGAGCGTCCCACACCGGCTGCCCGCGCCCGCGACGCGCGCGTTGGCTCCAGCGCGCTGACGCTCAGGTCGTCATCGTCATCCATCTGATCCATCAGTCTATCTCTGGCTAAGGGCGCGACCTCACCCCCTGGCCCCCTCTCCCGCAAGGAGAGGGGGAAACGGAACTTCTGGCTCCCCTCGCCCGGTGGGAGAGGGGCTGGGGGTGAGGGTTGGCGCACCGCCAACCACCCCGGATTCTGCGAGTACATCGCGCTCTGGCGCACGAATAGTATACCCGCATCGTCGGCGCGCTGAGGGCATGCGGGGCGTGGAACGCGCAGCGGCGCCGTTCCCCCAAGCGCATCGAGCGCACAGAGGGAACGGCGTCACACTTCCTCATCTGACCACATTCGACGCCGACCTGCGCTACGACCAGACAGGCCCGCGTCTAGGCCGTGCGCAGCGAGTCCAGCGTCTGCTCGATCTCGCCCCAGACACGCTGGCGGCGCGCCTCGAACAGCCACGGACGCGGCGTAGCGCGTTGCGACTCCACTGGCTCGTCGCCCTGCGTCTCCAGCCAGGCGCGCAGCGCCTCTTCCCACATCTCGGCGCGGCTGCGGCCAAGATTGCGCGCGGTCTGCTCGGCGCGCTCGATCAATGCGCCGATCTCGCCAAACTCTTCGCGACGCTCTGCCCGCGCCGCGCTGGCCGCCGCCATCCGCTGTCCATCGCCGCGCGCCGCATCCACACCGGACACACCGGACGCCGTATGCGCCCAGACAATCTGATCCGTCGCGGCCATCGCGCTGCCCAGCGAGAGCGCCGGGGTCATCTGCCCGCGCGTCGTCTGCGCGCTGACGTGCGCCAGCCGCGCCGCCGCCACCGCAGACGCCACCCGAGGGCGTGTCTGCGAGCGGCTGCCGCGCCCACTCCAAAGCCAACCCATGCCCATGGTCTTGCCCTCCATCATGTCCGAAACCTGCCCTTTGCAACTCATCCAAGCCCAACGACATACACTCGTCTCGCCTGATCCACCTGCTCCGCCTACACGACCCACGCCAGGCCGATTCCCGCCGCCCGTTTGTTCTACTATATCGAACATTTGTTCCAAATTGTAGAACGTCTACCCGAACGTCCCGGTCACACGCCAGGGCCGATTCTCACCACTATTGGAAAATGCGATAGGAGCTAGAGTCTCTGGCGCCTGGAAAGCGGACACGGGGCGTCCTACACTCAAGGGAGTGGCCTCGCTGTGACGGCTACCGCAGCAGGTGAAGACGCGATGACAAGAGAGGGACGAGGAGGGAACGCGATGGACGAGCAAGCGACAGCGGACGCGACTCAGGCGCCCGCCATTCTGGGATTCGACCATGTGCAGCTTGCCATGCCACCCGGCGAGGAGGCGCAGGCCCGCGCATTCTACGGCGCGACGCTGGGTCTGCCTGAGCTGGCGAAACCAGCCGCACTGACGGGGCGTGGCGGCGTCTGGTTCCGCTGCGGCGACCGCGAGTTGCACCTGGGCGTGGAGGATGGCTTTCAGCCGCAGCGCAAGGGGCATCCCGCCTTCCGTGTGACTGATCTTGCGGCCATGCGGGCGCGGCTGGCGGCGGTGGGCGCGCCGATCGGCGAGGATGTTCCACTGCCAGGGCGGCGGCGCTTCGAGACGCGCGACCCCTTCGGCAATCGGCTGGAGTTCCAGCAAGTGATGACCGACGACGGGAGCGACGACGCGGCGACCAGCGCGGCGCATGCGCTCGTGCGGCAGACGTTCGCGCCGAACGCGGAGGCCTACGTCAGCAGCGAATCGCACGCTGGCGGGGCCGACCTGGCGCGCCTGGTGGAGCTGGCGGCGCCGCAGCCAGACGACCGCGCGCTGGACGTCTCGACGGGCGGTGGGCATACCGCGCTGGCGCTGGCGCCACGGGTCGCGCGCGTGGTGGCCAGCGATCTGACGCCGCGCATGCTGGCGGTGGCCCGCACGCACCTCATCAGCCAGGGCGCAACGAATGTGGACTACGTGATCGCCGACGCCGAGCGCCTGCCCTTCCTCGACGAGAGCTTTGACCTGGTGACGGTGCGCATCGCGCCGCATCACTACCCCAATGTAGCGCAGGCTGTGCGCGAGATGGCGCGCGTCTTGAAGCCGGGTGGCAGGCTGGTGGTAATTGACAACATCGCTCCAGAGCAGCCAGCGCTCGACGCCGCGCTGAACGATTGGGAACGACGGCGCGACCCCAGCCACATCCGCTCGCACACGCTGGCGACGTGGCGCGAATTCATCACACAGGCGGGGCTGCGCCTGACCCACGCGGAGGTCGGACGCAAGCGCGTCGTCTTCGCGCCGTGGGTCGCGCGCACGCAGACGCCCGCCGACACTGCCGCTGCGCTGGAGGCCGACATGCTCGCCGCGCCCGCCGAGGCCCAGCGCTACTTCGAGATCACACGCGGCGACGACGGACGCCTGGCAAGTTGGGCAATGGAGTATGCCGTGCTGCGCGCCGAACGCGCGGGATAGCGCAGGGTGGCAGCTCACGCGCCCAGGCCAGCGTCCTTCGCGCGCAGAATCGCATGGGCGCGGTCTGTGACCTGGAGCTTGCCGATGATGTTCGAGACATAGTTGCGCACGGTCTTCGCGCTGATGACCAGCTGGTCGGCGATCTCGGCGTTTTTGTAGCCCTGCGCCAGCAGCGCCAGAATCTCACGCTCGCGCTCGCTCAGCTCCGGAAAGACCTGCTGGGGATGGCTCGGCTGGGGCGTGGCGAAGTAGTTGACCATCCTGGCTGCGATGGCGGGGCTGAAGATCGCGTCGCCATTCCCCACCGCGCGGATGGCGCGCACCATGTCTTCGTGCCGGGCGCCTTTGAGCAGGTAGCCGCGCGCACCTGCGCGCATGGCCGCAAAGACCAGCGCGTCATCCTCGAACATTGTCACCACCAGCACGCGCACATGCGGGCTATCGGCGATGATCTGGCGTGTGGCCTCCACGCCGCTGATCCCCGGCATCTGCACATCCATCAGCGCCACATCGGGCTGCAGCGCAGTGGCCAGACGCACGGCCTCCTCGCCATCGCTCGCCTCGCCCACGCACTCCATATCTGGCTGCGCGTCGAGCAGGGCGCGCAGACCATCGCGAAAGAACTGGTGGTCATCGGCGATGATGACGGTCAGCGGCTCCGAAGATTGCTCCTCCATCACAACTCCACTCCTACGTTCACGCCCTCCGCCACGCTCTCCGCCACGCTCTCCGCCAGGGGCAGCCGCGCGATGATGCGCGTCCCATGCGGCTGAGCGGTCGCGATGGTGAGCGCGCCCTTCAATTCCTCCGCCCGCTCGCGCATCGAGGCCAGGCCAACTCCCGCGCGTTCCGCAGCGCCGATGCCCACGCCGTCGTCACTTACCGCGATCTCAAGCGCCCCATTCACCCGCAGCCGTACGCAGCACGTCCGCGCCTGCGCATGGCGAACGACGTTGGTCACCGCTTCCTGGGCAATGCGATAGGTGGCGACCTCCACAGCGGCGGAGAGACGCGGCAGGGCCTCAGGCGCATCCACGGTCAGCGTCAGCGTGGCGTCGTCTGACGCTGCTTCGAGGCTCACACGCGCCACGAACTCGCGTATCGCGCCGATCAGCCCAAGCTCATCCAGCGCAGGCGGGCGCAGATTGTAGACCAACCGCCGAATATCGCCGATCACTGATTCGATCTCGATTTCGAGCTGACCCAGCAGCGCATCCGCAGCCTCGGCGTCACGGCGATTGAGCGTGCGCGCCAGCCCAACCTTGAGGATGATGGCGCTGAGCATCGGCCCCAGCCCATCGTGCAGATCGCGCCGCAGCCGACGCCGCTCCTCCTCGCGGGCGGTGACCAGATGCTCGCGCGAACGCCGCAGGTCCTGCGTCAGCGCCTGCAAGTCGCTCGTCAGGCGCGCGGTATGCACGGCGGCGCCAATCTGCTGCGTCAGGTCGTCCAACAGGCGCAAGTCGGCTGACGTCAGCGCGTCATCGCGCCCACGCGGCGCGATCAGCAGCGCCCCGACCACCTCACTCTGATACTTCAGCGGCAGGCGTAATGGCTCGTTTGTCGGCGGCTCGCCAGCGGTGGCGGCGCGCACAAACGCCGCTCCCTGCCGCGCTTCGATAGCGACGAACGAGAGCTTCAGCGTCTCCCTGAGGGTCGTGACGATGGTTGGCAGAATCTCATCGGGGGCGAGCGTCGTGTGCAGGCGCTGGCCCAGCCCAGCCAGCACCACGTATGGTTCGTCGCGCTGGCCATAGAGCAGGCGGCTCACGCTGCGCTGCAACAGCCCACGCAACGGCTGAAAGAGGACGGCGACGACGCCAGTGGCGATCAGCGAGATGAGCAGGTTTGCATTCGTGCGGAACAGCGCGCCCAGGTAGCCCACGATGACGACATAGACGCCGACGACGAACGCAGTGAGCAGGCCATAGACAACGGTGCGCCGGATGACGAGGTCAATATCCCACAGGCGGTAGCGCAGCGTGGCGAAGCCCACCGAGAGCGGAATGAGCAGCAGGAAGAGCGGGTAGACGAGCGACGTCAGATAGGCGGGGTTGTCGGGCTGACTGGCCTGCGGGAACACGAGCGTAAAGATCGCGCCAGCCACCACGAAGCAGAACGTCACCGTGATGATGGCAAACGCGAC
Source organism: Ktedonobacterales bacterium (assembly GCA_025936795.1). Taxonomy (GTDB): domain Bacteria; phylum Chloroflexota; class Ktedonobacteria; order Ktedonobacterales; family JADMIN01; genus JAKAIY01. The sequence continues at coordinate 7,587 of JAICSR010000079.1, forward strand.
CCACTTGGTCTGCTGGCGTTCGATGGCGGTGGGCGCGCGTCGGTAGCGATAGACTTGCGAGAAGATGATCGTCCCATAGACGGCGACGGCCAGCAGCGCGTTGAGCGGCTCAGGCCAGGTAGTGGAGCTTAGCGGCGAGGCTGGCGGCGCGACAATGGAGATGGCCTGCGCGATGACGAGCGGGATGACCAGCGCCGTCCAGCGCGGGATCAGGCGCCCGTTAGGAAAGAGCAGGAAGAAGAGCGTGAACGCGGTCAGCCCAAGCGCGCTGATCAGCGCGACCGGCAGATTGAGCGCGGGATAGCTGAGCGCCAGCGTCGTGGCCGACAGCCCCGGATAGCTGAGATTGAACATCACGAGCGCGAAGGCGGCCAGCAGCGCGAATCCGTCATCTGACCCGCGCCAGAAGATCAGGAAGCCCACCACCGTCCATGCGCCTGCGATGGCGCACCAGAAGATGGTCGCGAACGCGGCGTAGTCTGGCATGGAGACACCCAGCGCCGTAAACACGCGTATCCCCTTCGCCGAGAGCGCCATCGCGACCGAACACGACGCGGCGTCCATACAGGGCTGCTGGAGACGCTGGTAGTACACTGGCAGCCCGACGATGAAGAGCGCCAGACTGGGGATGACGAGCAGGAGCCAGAACGCACGGGCATACAGCAGCGCCGGGCCTGTCAGCCGCATACCTGCGCGATTCCTGGCGCTCCTGGCGCTTGTGGCGTTCATGGCGCTCACCCTTTCCTGAAGGGGCCTCGTCTCTGCCTGCGCTCGTGTCGCCTTCGGAGTCAAAACTCGCTCGTCAAGGCGCTGTGAGCATCTATTCTATCCGAAACCGATGCGAAACGGGAGGCGCCTGTGCGGGCAAGATGGCCGCTGCCGCACAGGCGCTCCCCGAAGCGTCACAAGCGCTGGTCGCTCAGGCGCCAGCCGCCGCATGCACGCCCGCTGGCGCAGCCTGCGCGGCGGCGCTCTGCGTCGGGGCCAGCAGCGCGGCGCCGATGCCCGCGAGGGCAATCGTCGCGACGATGGCCGTTAGATTTGAGACGGCTTCAGGCACGAAGGGGACAAAACCAGCGACGCCCAGCGCCAGCGTGGCGATCAGCGCCCAGCCAATCCAGCGTGGGAAGACGCCTGCGCGCAGGATTGCGATGGCCAGCAGCAGCGTGCCCAACACCTGCCCGACCATGCTCAGCATGAAGAACGGCCCCCAGACCGGCGGCGGCGTCATGATGATCTCCAGCTTCTGCGGGATGAGATGGGCGTCCATCCCTGACATGACCGTGATATTGCCGAAGGACAGCAAGACATTCTGGACCAGCGTGACATACCACACCAGCAGGAAGCCGAGCAGCCCCAGGATTCCCGCGCGCTCAGCCTGACGCGCATACATGCCGGGCAGTCCCAGCAAGATGAGGGCGCCGCCGACGATGGCTAGCTCATTGCTGATGTAATCGAGCGGGCTAAGAACCGTCGCCATGTCGGCTCCAGTGATGAACCAGCCCTGAATGACCAGGTTGGCGATGGAGAGCGCCGCGCCAACCAACAGCGCAATGCCGCTCAGCCGATACGAGGTGTTCGCTGACATATCCACCAATCTCCTCTGCTCCAGATAGCCAGCGACCGCGTGGCTATCGTGGGATCGGGAATGGAACGCCGTGCTCCACTCCACGGCTGCAACTGTAGCAGGAGGCATGTCCCGCAGGCGTCTGAAGATGTCCTCAAGAATGTCCCAATCTTCCTGGGACGGGTGTTGGGATGTGACTGTGTCTAGGTAAAATTACGCATTGACCACCACCAGCCGCTTTGGCATGCTTGGCGCACGATTGCTACCATCAGCGTGTGGCGTCGCAGTGAGGTAGCGGCAACTCCACATGTATCAGCGCCTGCGCATCCTGCTGGCGGCCTATTCAGCGGCGCCTGCGACTCGGCCACATCGGCTCAGCCCCTGGATCATCAGTGGGTTTCTGTGCCTCCTCTTGCTCGTTATGGATGGGGCGCTGGCCGTCGAAATCTGGCTGGCGTGGCCGCTCGTCCGGGCGACGGGCGGTTTGCTGGTTGGCGACGTCGGCTCGACGGTCTTGGGAATCTTCCCGGTGGTCCTCCAGGTGATGGCCGTTGCCATGGTCTTCACCGCGCACGGTGACTTCGCAGACGATCTGCGCGGCGCCGCCATCGCGCTCCGCAGCGCTTGTGCGGCGCGCGACCCGCTCATCGCTCCGGCGGCGCCAGCGGACGCGCCCGCAACGATGGACGCACACGGCTTCGCCCCCGCGCTGCCCGATGCTCCCTTGCCGGTCGCCGTCCCAGCGCCATTGATGGTGTCGAAGCTCTCGATCTCGCTGCTGCTCGCGACCGGAGTACTTGTCGCACTGGTGGCGATTGGCATGCTGGTGGCGATCCCATTCGGACTGGGCGTCTCGCTGGCGCGCGTCTTCGCGGACCCTGTGGCCACTGCATTGCTGGCGGTCGCAGGCTGCTTCGCCGCGCTCAGCCTGATCCCCTTCGTGGTCAGTAGGCGCTGGGGGAGCGTGCGCGCACGGCAACAGATGGGCGTCGCCATCACGCTCGCCGCCGACGGACTCAGCTTCCACCGTGCAGAATCGCCCAGGCGCCAGCGACAGATCGCCTGGCGCGAGGCCCGCTCACTCGCGCGCATCGCCTACAAGGACTTCCAGACCCACCTGCGCGTGATCTATCTGTTGGACGCGGGAGCCGATGTCTTGCTCTGGGAGGAGCCGCCAACCGAGCGCTATGTCTCCCCTGCGCAGCAGCATGCGACGGTGGAATGGCAGGCCAGCGCGCAACGCCTCGCCGCGCTGGTCGCTGGGCGCACGGGCCTGCCACTGCTCGACCTCTCCAACACGGTCGCGCTTCTGACGCAGCACAGCGCAGCCCGCGCCTCGCTTGCCAACTTCAGCGCCTACATGGACGCCATCGTCGAGGGTGACGCCACGGCGGCGCAGATCCTCTGGCAAGCGCTCGATGCAAAGACGCAGCGTCGTCTTAGTCGGCTGCGCTGGTCGCCCAGTGCGCGGATGACCGAGCGCGGGCAGACGAGCCTTGCGCAGCGCGCACCGCGACTCAACGCCATTCAGCCGAAGGCGGCGCAATCCCGGCGCGAATGGGTGCGGCTCATGCAGGCGCTGCTCCCCTACTATCCCAGCGCTGCGGACGCTGATTACGCGACGCCAGAGCGCGAGCGCATCCGGCGCATGGAGCGGCGGCGCAAGGCGATCAGCCGCCTGCTCGCGCGTGTCCAGGCGGTGGTGATCGTGGCGACACTGCTGATAGGGGCAGGCGCCTGGCTGGATACGACCTATGCGGACCACGCCACGCGCGACCTGGCGCAGCGTGTGCAAGGGGAAACGCCGCTCTACGCGACGTCCTTCCACTCCCCCGATGGCGCGTGGCCGCAGCGTACACCAACCAGCGCCGACACCTCGTCGTACACCTATGTGGATGGCGCCTATCAGATCAGCGGTAGCGACCGCGCGAACAGTGTCATGGCGCAGACCGAAACCATCAGCATGCGCGATGGCGCCGAGCAGGTGACCGTGACCGAGCAAGGCAGGGCTGACGAGAACAATCTGGCCTGGGTGGGACTGACGCTCGATGCGAACGCCGATGGCTCGACGTTTACGACCTTCATGATAGACGAGTTAGGCGACTGGAGCCTCTCACACTTCGATGGCTCGCTACCCGCCGCGCAGCAATGGAGCACGCCAGACGCCGGGCAGAGCGACGCGGTGCGGCGCGGCGCTGGCGCCTCCAATACGCTGCTGCTGATCCGCCAGGGAGATCTCTACCTGCTCTACGTCAACGGCGCGCTGGTAGACACCTACGCCGATCACGACCACGCGCTGACGCCGGGTGGCTTTGTGGGGGTCTATCTCGACGAGGGCGGGTTCAGCGCGCGCTTCAGCGACTTCGCCATCGCGCCCGCGCCTGCCATCCAGCCCTTCTGGATGCGCTGAGCCGCTCTCAACTGCCAGCGGCGCTCAGCGCTCGGCATAGCGGGGCAGCGCCGGGCAGGACGTGCAGGCGCATGCCCATCTACCGGGCGTCATTGGTGCGGAACATCCCCAGTGAGTTCCTCGTTGGTAAGCCCCCACGTGAGAATGAGTTGGTGATAGGTTCCGGAAGCCTTCACCTGATTGTATGCCGCTTGTATGGCAGTGAGCATCGAAGCGTCATTCTTGCGCACTGCGATACCTTCAGGAGCGGGGAACACGACGGAACCGCCAACTTCATATTGGCTGGGATTCTGTTTGACGTAATAGTCCGTGACCGGGGAGTCCTGATAGGTCGCTACAACGCTGTTCGTCGCCAGCAACTGCGCCACGGCGGTCTGGTCTGGCAGCGCAATCACCGTAATGGGCGGCTTATCCTGCTCCAGGCAATTATCGCTGGAACTCTGTAAGACACCCTGCTCGATCGTATCGGCCTGCACGCCCACCGTCATGCCGCATACGTCGTCTGTGCTTTTGATGTTCTGCGGATTGTCTTTCTGCACGAGCAGCGATTCGCCAGCGTTCAAGTAGGGAACAAAATCAACCGTCGCTTGCCGCTTCGGGGTGATGGTGACCGCCGAGATGACGACATCGAAGTGTTTTCCCGCCAGATCGCTCAAAATCGTGCTAAAGGATGTAGGAACAATATGCGCCTTCAGGCCCAGACGTTGCGCAATCGCCGTGATCAGATCAATATCAAAGCCAACGGGCTGTTGCGTCGCGGGATCGAGGTATTCCTGCGGGGGATAGGTGGTGTCGCTGCCAACCGTCAGCACGCCGGGCGTGAGCAGATCGTTCGGTGGAGAGGCCGATTGGTCGCCGCAGGCGGCCAGCAGCAACGAGAGCGCCAGACTCCCCAGCAGCAACACGGCCAGTTGGGGGCAGTATCTGCGCCGCCTGCCATGCGCCAGGGCTACAGCTCGCATACAAACCTCCCGCGTTCCCCACGCGCCACCCACGAGTCAGGGGCAATGCTATCAGGCGCAGTGTAGCACAGGCGCCAAAAAGCTGGCAACAGACCCAGCAGCCCTGACGCCCAGGCTCAGGCGCACAGCGAAACGCAGTGGGGTAGAATGCGCTCACGCTGGTAGCCACGTTTCGACTCGCAGCTACCGCCGGAGGTGTTACCATGCGGGCAAGAGGAATCGTCGTGGCGCTGTGCTTACTTGTGAGCGTATTCGCACTCACGACGATGACCGCCAAGCAATTTGCGCTGCTGTGGTGGGCGGCTGGCATGGTGACAGTCATCACCGCTGGGGCCATCGTCGTGAGTAAGCGGCCATGACACCTGGCGCTTTCAGCGGCTCGCACAAGGGATAAGCCTCCGCTCAATCCCATCACCCCTGCCGATACGCTGGCGTCAGCGTCTCGCTGCCTGCGCGCGAGCCGACTCGGGCGCTACACACCTCTGGAGTCAGTCGCCACAGAGCGACCGCTTGTCCACGCATTCCTGCTACATCCTC
>JAICSR010000298.1 GCA_025936795.1 Ktedonobacterales bacterium
AGCGTCCGCTCCCGCCCTCGCCATACCAGCGCGGAGCATCACATTGCTCATCACACCCACCGCCGGTCGTGACTATGTGCGCCGCGCCCGGATGGCCGCTGAGCGGGCGCTGGGTGCGCTCGGCGCCACCCCACGCGCCTGACCCCACGCCCGCTAGCCGCCTGCTAGCCGCCTGCTCAGCGCCGCATGGTAGAATACAGCGACTGAGATGGGCGGCGAGCGGTGTGGAAAGCGAGCGCCAGATGGCGACGACCGGGGCGACCAATCCGCTGGAGCCGAGCGCCAGCCTGCCGCAACGGCTGCTCGACCTGCTCTTTCCTCCGCGCTGTGTCCATTGCAGGCGCGCGGGTGAGCCGCTCTGCGCCACCTGTCGCAGCGCGATTCGCCAAGCGCCTGCGCCGAGATGCGCGCGTTGCGACCTGCCGCTCTTCGCCGCTGCCGGGCCACGCTGCGCCGCCTGCCTCGCACTTGTCCGGCAGCCAGCGCCACCCGCGCTGGATCGCATCGTGGTCGCCTCGATCTATGAGGGCGCGGTCGGTTCAGCGATCCGCGCCCTCAAGTTTCGCAGGCAGCGGCGCCTCGCGCAACCATTGGCAAGCCTGCTGGCCAGCGCCGCCCAGCGCGCCGAACTGACGGCTGATCTCATCATCCCGATGCCCCTGCACAGCGGACGCAGACGTGAGCGCGGCTACAATCAGGCGACGCTGCTGGCGCGCCCATTGGCAGGCGCCCTGCGCATCCCGCTGCATGATGGCGTCCTGGCGCGGGTGCGCGCCACCGAGCCGCAGACCCGCCTGAGCCGCGATGCACGGCGCGCCAACGTCGCTGGAGCCTTCGCGCTGGCGCCTGGCCCTGCGGCGATAAAGATACTCGCGGGCAAACGCGCTCTGCTGGTGGATGATGTGACGACAACCGGCGCCACACTTGAGGCCGCCGCCGAGGCGCTGCTCGCCGGGCGCCCGGCGGCGATCTATGCGCTCGCCGTGGCTCGCCCCTTGCACGGCGCCGCGCTGGGCGACGACACGGCGCTCGATCTGCGCTAGGGATTGGGACGCCGGTTCGCGCCGGGGTCTACACAGAAGGAACGAGTGGCGCAGCATGGAACTTGCGTTTGGCGCGATCGCTGCAAGCCAGGTGGCGCCTCAGGCGGCGCCCGCGGAGGGCGCCATCGAGCTGCTGACCGCATTGCTCGCGGTGGCGCTGGTGGTCGCGCTGGTGGCGGGCAAGCTGCGCTTTCCCTATACGCTGGCGCTCGCCATCGTCGGGCTGGCGCTCGGCCTGACAGGTCTGCTGCCCGCCATCGAACTGCAACCAGATGTCGTGCTCTTCATCTTCCTGCCCGCGCTGCTCTTCGAGGGCGCATGGAATATCGAGACGCCAGCGCTGCGGGCGAACTGGCTCATCATCCTGCTGCTCGCGGTCCCTGGCCTGCTGATCGCCGTCCTCATCGCCGCGCTAGCGCTCCACTTTGGCGCAGGATTCCCGCTGCTCGAGGCGGTCTTGCTCAGCGCCATCATCTCGCCCACCGACCCCATCGCCGTCATCGCGTTGCTGCGCCAGCTTGGCCTCTCCTCGCGGCTGCGCGTCATCATCGAGGGCGAGAGCCTGTTCAACGATGGCGTGGGCGCTGTCACCTTCACCATCACCCTCTCGATTCTGCTGACACTGCTTCAGCCAGGCGGCGCTATCGTAGCCAATCAGGCAGGCGTCATCGCGCTCCAGAGTCTCTGGCTGCTCGTCGGCGGCCCGCTAATCGGCCTGGGGCTGGGCTTCCTGGTCACGCGCGCGCTGCGCCATATCGAAGACCGCTTGATCGAGACGGCGGCGACCTTCATCACCGCCTATGGGGCCTATCTGATCGCCGAACTCATCCACACCTCCGGGCTGCTGGCCGTCGTCATGGCGGGACTGATGCTGGGGAGCTATGGGCGGCGCGTTGGCATCTCCGATTCGGCGCGCAAGGCGGTGGAGAATGTCTGGGACTTCATCAGCTATGTCGTGACCTCGCTGCTGTTCTTGTTGCTGGGCTTGCAGATTGGCGATTCGCTGACTGCGCAAGCGCTCGCGCCGACGCTCTGGGCCACACTCGGCGTGGTCGTCGGGCGCGCCGTCATCGTCTATGGCGCGCTGCTCCCCTACAACGCCATCGCCCGCTGGTATCGCCAGCGGCGCCCCGGCGCGGCGCGCGGACGCCCCATCCCTGTGCCAGGGACGTGGCGCCCGCTGATCGTGCTCTCCGGGCTGCGCGGCGCGCTCTCCATCGCCCTGGCGCTCAGCCTGCCTATCACCCTGCCCGACCGCAACCTCATCACCAGCGTAGTCTACGGTGTCGTGCTGATCACGCTGATTGGCCAGGGCATCGGCTTGCGTGTCCTGCTGCCGCGCTGGCCTGGCCTGCATGACGGCCACGACGGCCACGATACCCAGGCGCAACGCCCGGCGGAGCATGGCTCCGGGGCGATCAGCAAGCCGTCCACCCAGGCGCCATGAGGCCTGGTAGCTTAGGCGTGGCGCCGTCTACTGGACGCGCCAACTGGCGCCTCCAGAGGGTCCTATTTGCTGGAATTGCACATAACGTCTGTCATACCGTGTGCAGTAGTGTTTGATCTCCACGCATTGACGCGCGCAGGGATAGCGGACACCAGCGTTCGGCGATTCTGTGATGCGGCGATGAGCCGCACGCGCGGCGCGATCTGGCGGCTCCTCTCCGCTCGATCCAGCGCACGTAGCGAATCCAGCGGACTCAGCGGACCAGTTTGGGTAGGCGCGTGGGTAGGTAGAGCGCCCACGCGCATAGACGGAGGCCTCTCCCATGCCAAAGTTTCGGATGACACGCGGCCTAGTTGTGCTCTTCGCAGCGGTCGCCCTCGTGCTCATCCTCATCACGGTCGGCTTGCAACTGCGCGCGCAGCCACAGCAGGTGGACCTCTCGACCTTGCTCTCGGATGTCAAGGCCGATGTAGCCGTTCATCATGTGGACACTCTGACCATTGATAGCTCGACGCTGACGCTCGACCGTGGGCATGGCGTCGTCGTGCAGACTGGCATTGGGCCGGGCTTCTCGCTGGCCGACACGCTCAAGCGCGACACCGGCGTCCCCTATAATGATCCGCATGTGCTGAAGGTCGCCTATGTGCAGCCGGGCGTGTGGTCGTCCGCCGGCAGCTACCTCATCTCGCTGCTGCTGATCTGCACAGGCGTTGGTCTGCTGTTCTACTTCGTGCGGCGTGGCCAGGGGATGAACAATCCCGCCACCAGCTTCGGCAAGAGCCGCGCGCGCATGTTCGCCGAGGACAAGCCTTCCACCACGTTTTCTGAGGTCGCGGGCGTAGACGAGGCCAAGCAGGAGCTTGAAGAGATCGTCGAGTTCCTCAAGTTCCCGCAGAAGTTCGCCGCCGTCGGCGCGCGCATCCCCAAGGGCGTGCTGCTGGTTGGCCCGCCAGGAACGGGCAAGACGCTGATCTCGCGCGCGGTGGCGGGCGAGGCCGGTGTGCCGTTCTTCAGCATCAGCGGCTCTGAGTTCGTCGAGATGTTCGTCGGCGTGGGGGCCAGCCGCATGCGCGACCTCTTCGAGCAGGCCAAGAAGGCCGCGCCGTGCATCATCTTTGTGGATGAGATTGACGCGGTGGGCCGCCAGCGTGGCGCGGGCTTCGGTGGCTCGCACGACGAGCGCGAGCAGACGCTCAATCAGATGCTCGTGGAGATGGACGGCTTCGACTCGAATACCAATGTGATCGTCATGGCGGCCACCAACCGCCCCGATGTGCTCGATCCCGCGCTGCTGCGTCCGGGCCGCTTCGACCGCCAGGTGACGCTCGACCGCCCCGACATTCGCGGCCGCATCTCGATCCTGCGGGTGCATGCGCGCAACAAGCCGCTCGACAAGACCGTGGACCTGGAGGTCATCGGACGACAGACGGCGGGCTTCTCTGGCGCCGACCTGCAGAATCTGCTCAACGAGGCCGCCATCCTGACGGCGCGCTTTGGCGACCACACCATCACCATGTCTACCCTGGAGGAGGCGATGGATCGCGTGGTGGCTGGGCCTGCGCGCAAGAGCCGCGTCATCAGCGAGCGCGAGAAGGCCATCACCGCCTATCACGAGGTGGGCCACGCGCTGGTGGCGCACCTGCTGCCCAAGTGCGACCCGGTGCATAAGGTCTCGATCATCTCGCGCGGCCAAATGGGCGGCTACACACGCCTGGTCTCCGACGAAGATCGCTCGCTGTGGTCGAAGTCGCAGTTCCGCGATTTCCTGGCCTTCGCGCTGGGTGGCCACGCCGCCGAGAAGATCACCTTCGGCGAGGTGACGACTGGCGCCTCGAATGACATCGAGCGCGTCACCTCCATCGCCCGCAAGATGGTCAGCGACTATGGCATGAGCGAGCGGCTTGGCCCAGTACAGCTCGGCAAGCGCGAAGGTGGCGGCTACCTCGGCGCTGATGGTGGCGGTGAGACGCGCAACTATAGCGAAGAGACCGCCCGCGAGATTGACGAAGAGGTGCGCGACATCGTGCTGCGCGCGCTCGACACGGCAGAGAGCCTGCTGCGCGAGCATCACGAGCGGCTGATCCTCATCAGTGAGCGCCTGATCAAGAAGGAGATTCTGGAGGGACGTGAGTTCGCGGAACTCTTCGAGATGCCGTTGCCAGAGGATAGCGAGCCGGCGACGCTCGCCGCGCTGGCCAGCGCCGAGAGCATGCCCTCCGCGACCCGCACCGCGATTGGCGAGCGTGGCCTGCCGCCGGGCCTGGGCGTCAACCTCAGCGCCGAGGGCGGCCCCATGACTGGCCCCATCGGCGCCTCGATGGACCACGCCGAGCCAGACGAGACGCGCTGAGCGTTCGCATTCCAGAGCCGATTCCCGCCTTTCGCCGCCGCAGTATTCACCCACGAACGCTGCGGCGGCGTGCTACGCCTGCGAGCGCTCCGCTCGCCCTGCTCGAACGATCTTCGCCGCGTTGGCGCCGTTCTTGCCTTTTCGCTGGAACAACGCACGCTTCACGCATCCGCAGGAGCGCGGTGAGTGGCGTGGCGAGGAAGGACGGCTCCCGATGGGGCAAATACCCACACCAGAGTCACCAGACTTGGCGCACAGCGCCCATGCGCTCGGCGATGACGCGCAGCGTGTCGCGCGCGAGGCCAGTGGCGCCACGCGCGATGCGCTCCGCTCGCCGTGGTTCAGTG
>JAICSR010000389.1 GCA_025936795.1 Ktedonobacterales bacterium
CCGAAAATAGGCGCGCCGATGACAGACCATAAGGCGTCAACCAGGTGATTTTCACCCGCTCCGCTGACTGGCTCAGTCATATGGCTTTTGGTAGAACCTGCCTGCCCCGTATGGTTGCGCCACAACTATCAGGTGTTATAGTGGTTGCGTACTGCGGATTAGCCCCCACTGGAGATGATGCAGCCTCCTATGTCTCTACCTGTTGAATCGTTTGTTTATGCGCTGCTGGCGCTGCTCACATCGCCTCACCCAGTTGACTGGCAGGCGATGCTGCTCATACTCTGCGGTGTGGCGCTGGCGCTGATCGCTCTGGTGGTGGCGACAGGCTGGCGTGGCGTGCGCCTGGCCGTCGTCGCCGATCGTGTGGTCGTCTATGGCTTGCTGGCGGCGTTGTTGCTGAGCTTCTATGTAGCGGCGAGCCTCGTATTCACCAGCCTCATCCCCGTGAAAGACTCCTACGCCTATGAGGCTGCCACAGCGCTGCTGGCATTGTTCGTCGCTGTGACCTATGCGCCGGTGAGCAAACTGGTGCAACGGCTGGTTGACACGGCGCTCTACCGCGACTATTACGACTACGAAGGAACGCTCCAGCGCTTTAGTCAGCAACTTGCGGCGGCCTACGATCACGAGACGCTCGCGCAGGTGCTGCTGGATGGCCTGATGGAGACGCTGAATCTGAGCGCCATCGCATTCGTGCCGCTGCCCGAGGGACTGGCGCCGCAGGTCTTGACGATGCTCGGCCCCGACGATCTGCGTGCGCGTGGCGCTTATGCGACGCCCGATGGATGCAGCGCGCTGCTCACACAGCTTTCCCGCTTCACACAGGGGCGCCACCGGCTGCCGCCCGCTTCGCAGTTGGCGCTCCATCCGTGGAAGGGCTGCGCCGCGCTGGTCTATATTGGCTCAGGGCAGCAGGTGGGCGCGTCGGCGCTGCTGGTGGTAGGGGCCAAGTCGGCGGGCGGCCCGCTGCGCCGCGAGGATAGCGCGCTGCTGCTGACGATTGCCCACCAGTCGGCCACTGCGCTGGCAAATGCGCAGCTCGTGAGTGGTCTGCGCATCTCGCTGCAACAGGTGCAGCTCTCGAACCAGCAGGTCGCCGTGGCGCGCGCCGAGCAGGAATTGCTGGCGCGTGAGTTGGTCAACGCCGATGAGCGCCAACGCGCCTCGCTGGCGCGCGAACTGCACGATGATGCGCTGCAAGAGGTGCTCTACGTCATCCGCCACTCGCAGCTTGCGGTACGGCTGGCCGATGCGTTCGAGCGCAGCGCCGAGCGCATCCCAGCGGAAGTGGAGCGCCTGGGCGGGCCGAGTGACAGTATGAGCCAGCTTGCCCCAACGTCGGCGCGTCTGCATCGCGAACTGAGCGAACTGGCCGAGCGTTCGGCGATTGTCGAGAAGAAGCTGCGCGCGCTCTGCCTCGGCCTCTACCCAGACATGCTGCACTCGCTTGGCCTGACGCCCGCGCTCGACGATCTCGCCGAGCAGATGAATGCGGCGGCGTTGATGACCGTCACCGTCGAATATGATGACCAGGCCATGCAGGTTGGCGAGCAGCTTGACCCACAGGTCGCCCTGCATCTCTATCGCATCGCGCAGGAAGGGCTTTCGAACGCGCACAAGCATGGGCGAGCGAGCGCCGCGACCGTGTGCCTCACTATCCAGGAGTCGCCAGCATTTGACGCACGCTGGTCCGACCGCTGGTCGTGGATTCGCCTCCAGGTGCGCGACAATGGCTGCGGCATCGCGCTGCCCGTGGATATTGGCGCGTCGCTGCGCGATGGCCACCTGGGGCTAGCCAGCATGCGCGAGCGCGCGCAACTGATCGGCGGGCAATTGCAGTTCGATCATGCGCCAGAAGGCGGCGCGCAAGTCACCGTCATCGCCCCGGTTGCGCGCGTGCTGCGGACGATCCCACTCGCTCCGGCGCTGGTCTGAGCGAGTGGCGCCCAATCATGATGGAGGAATGATGTCTGAAGCAAGCGCAGGCGCCGACACGGTTAGCATTCGCGTGCTGCTGGTGGATGACCATACGGTCATGCGCGCAGGCACCCGGCGCATCCTGGAGGACGAGCCAGACATCGAAGTCGTCGGCGAGGCGGGCGACGGCATCGAGGCGCTGCGACTGACCGACGCGCTTGTTCCTGATGTTATCGCGCTCGACATTGGCATGCCAGGGATGGATGGTATTCGGATGTGCCATGCGCTGCAGCAGCGCAGCCATGCGCCGCGCGTCTTGATCCTGACGGGCCACGACAAAGAAGGCTACGTGCGCGCCCTGCATCAGCTTGGCGTGCAGGGCTATCTGCTCAAATCGGCGGGGCCAGATGAACTGGTGCAGGCGATTCGCGCGATCTACGCGGGTGAGGAGGTCTTCTCATCGGGCATCGCGCGCTTCCTGCGCCAGGATGGCGCGAGCGGCGCCCCACGCCTGACCCGCAAGGAGCGCGAGATGCTGGCCGCTGTCGCACAGGGGCGCAGGAATCACGAGATCGCAGCGGAGCAGTCCATCACACTCAATACCGTCGAGTTCCACATGCGCAACCTCTTCATGAAGCTGGGCGCCACCTCGCGCGCCGATGCCGTGATGCGCGCGCAGCGCCTCGGCTGGATTGATTTACCCGATACGCAGGAGTGAGTGTCGGGTGCGCCTGCCGCCGCCCAGCGAGTGGCGTCGACTGGTATACTAGCTGAAGTGGCACAATGCTCTCCATCGCGCTGGCTCAGGCGTCTGAGCCTCCCTGCACATCACGCGCGCATCTGGCGGGCGTCTGGAGGAGTCCCGCAGTGCGCCGTTTCATCGCATCCCATCGGCTCGATCTTGGACTCTGTTTCGTTGCGCTGATCTGGGGTCTTTCGCCTACCTTCTTCAAGATTGCGCTTGCGGAAGTGCAGCCACTCACGCTTGTCATCATGCGCTTCATGCTCCTCAGCATCGTCTCAGTGGTCGTGCTGCTCTACTATGCGCGCCGACGCCCGGAGATCCGTCCGTTTCATGTGCGGCGCGCCGATATCGGGCTGCTGATTGTCTCCGGACTCTCCGGCTATGGTATCTATCAGCTGTTCTATATCGAGGGGTTGTTCCGCACGACCGCATTCGCCTCGGCGCTGTTCGGCGCGACAACGCCGCTGTGGTCTGCCGTGCTGCTATTCTCGTTTCGCATCGAACGCATCCGCGCGTGGCAGTGGGTGGGCATCGCCATCAGCCTGGGTGGCATCGTCTGGTTCCTGCTGGCGCGCGCGCCGACCACTGAGGCGCCAATTGACCGCGCGCTGACGCCAGCGAGCATCCTGCTGGGCAATGTGCTGTTGTGCTGTGGCGCAGGCTTCTTCGCGCTCTACGGCGTCGTCAACAAGCGCCTGACGGTACACTACAGCCCGCCAGAGTTGATGTGCTATACCCTGCTGATCGGCACGCTGGCGCTGGCTCCGTTCGGCGTCAGCGCGCTCCTCACGCAGGATTGGTCGCATGTGACCTGGGCGCTGTGGGTGATTCTGCCCTACTCCGTGCTCTTCCCGATCTACATCACCTATTCGATCTGGAACTGGGCGATTGGCCAGCGTGGCGTCGGCTATGTGACGCTCTACAACTATGCTGTGCCGGTATTGGGCGGCGTTGTGGCCTACTTCGCGATCCAGGAGACGCTGACAGGCTGGCAGATGCTCGCCGCCGTCGTGGTGCTGGGCGGCATGCTGCTGGCGCGCTGGGCCATCACTCGTCGCCAGACGAGGCGAAGCGCCGTATCCGCCGCTAGCTCAGACGCCACGCCCGCGCATGGTGTCGCGCATGAGGTCGCCGATTAGGGCGCGTGGTGTGGCGCAGAGGTCACTGCTTGCCAGGCGGCGACGAGGCCTGCGAAAAG
>JAICSR010000547.1 GCA_025936795.1 Ktedonobacterales bacterium
GACGGCCGCTCACTGAGCGCACATCCGCTGAAACCCTGGCTGAAACCCTGGCTGAAACCCTACTCGAACGCTAGAAGCGAGGTAGAGCTGATGCGTCCAGGTGTGCGCGCGACGGTCGCGACTGTGGAGATACGCTGGCGACCGCTCATGCTGGTGGCGTTGCTGGCGATGTTGCTGGCGGGCTGCGCGCCATTTCAGCAATCCCGTCCGCCTGTCAGCGATCCAGGCCTTCATCCCCAGCCAGCGACGAGCGATTGGCGTATGTTCGGCTATGATCCCGCGCGCAGCGGCGTCAACCCCAACGATACAGCGCTCACCAACTCAAACGTTGGCACGCTGACGAAGCTCTGGCAGACGCGCCTGCCCGATGTGGCCGACTCCTCGCCGATTCTGCTGCATGCGCTGCCGTTCTCTGGCGGCGCCCGCGACGCGCTCTACATCACCACGCGCGATGGGCGCCTGCTCGCGCTCGACGCCAGCGACGGCGCCACGCTCTGGAGCCAGCAGCCGCATGGCCCCAAGATCACCAATTCATCGCCGGTAGCCGATCCTGCGCGGCAGTATGTCTATGCCTATGGGCTGGATGGCGCGCTGCATCGTTACAATCCCGTCACGGGTCAGGAGGCGACAGGGAACGGCTGGCCGACGCCGATCACGACGATGACCCAGACCGAGAAGGAAGGCACTGCGCTGAATCTGGCGAACGGGCGCATCTACGTGGCCACGGGCGGCTACATCGGCGACGCGCCACCGTACCAGGGGCATGTCGTGACGATTGACCTGGCGACCGGCGCTGCGCAGGTCTTCAATAGCCTCTGCTCGGACCAGCATCGGCTGCTGCGCGAGGGTGACTGCGACAACCAGCAGTCGGGCATCTGGGCGCGTGGCGGCGCGGTGATTGACCCCGTGACGGGCGACATCTGGGCAGTCACCGGCAACGGAACCTTTGACGCCAATCAGGGTGGCCCAAACTACGGCGATAGCATCCTGCGGCTCAGCCCCGATGGCGCGACGCTGCTCGATTCCTTCACACCGCCAAACTATCACCAGCTTGACGTGACCGACGCCGATCTGGGGAGCTCAGCGCCCGCGCTGCTGCCGCGCATCGGGCAGAGCGCGACGCCGTTGCTGCTCGTGCAGGCGGGCAAAGACGGGCAGCTACGCCTCATCAACCGGCAGGATATGAGCGGCCAGGGTGGGCCGGGCCACCTCGGCGGCGAGCTACAGACGCTTGACCTCGGCTGCGGCCTCTACACCCAGCCCGCCGTCTGGACGGATGCCGCGACGGGCCAGGTCTGGGTCTTCATGACCAGCGCATGCGGCATGCGCGCCTATCAGGTTCAGACCAACGCCAGCGGTGTGACTCGACTGGCGCAGGCCTGGGCCACTGGCGACACACTGACCTCGCCGATCATCGCGGGAGGCATGCTCTTCGCGGCTGGTTCGGGCGCGTTGCGGGCGTATGACCCCACGACGGGGCATGCGCTCTGGAGCAGCGATCAAGCCAGCGCAGGCGGCAGTATCGGCGCGATCCACTGGGAAAGCCCAATCGTCGTGGACGGCGCCGTCTACATCACCGACGAGAACGCGACGATCACCTGCTATGGCTTGACAGCGTAGCCAGGAGGAGCGAGGGATGGAGAGCGCAGAGCAGGAGACGCCGCTGGATGTGGGCGCATTGCGGCGCGGACTGAGCGGACTGCGCCTGACTGCGCCGCTGATCTATCTGGAAGAAGTCGGCTCGACCAATACCTATGCGGGCGAGCTTGCGCGCCAGGGCGCCGCCGAGGGAACACTGGTGACGACCGATATGCAGACGGCGGGGCGCGGGCGAGTAGGCCGCGTCTGGAAGGAACAGCGCTATCAGCAACTCGCGCTCTCGCTGATCTTGCGCCCCACTTTCCTACCACACTTCCTGGTGATGGCGAGCGCGCTGGCGGTGGCGCAGGCGATTGAGGCCGTGACACGCCTGCGCCCTGAGATCAAATGGCCCAACGATGTGCTGCTCGGCGGGCGCAAGGTCTGCGGCGCGCTGATCGAGACGAGCGATGGTGTGGCGATTCTGGGCATCGGCGTCAACGTCAACGGCGCGCTCGACGACGACCCGGAGCTGGCCGCGCGCGCGACCAC
>JAICSR010000395.1 GCA_025936795.1 Ktedonobacterales bacterium
CAGCCCCATGAAGGACGCCTGGCAGAGTGAGACTTGCCCGACAAAGCCTGTCAACACGACCAGTGAGATGAGCGCAACCGCATAGACCAGCGCCACCGTCAGCACCGTCAGTTGATAGGCGCCCAGCACGGCGGGCAGCAGGAGCGCGAGCAGTGGCGAGGCGCGCAGCAGCCACTTCAGCGCCCAGAGGCCGCCACGCGGCGCCGCCGCCAGGCCGCCATCAGGTCGCCTGGTGAGATCAGCGCCGCTGCGAATCGGAGCGGTACGTGTAACGCTATCCATCAGAGGCCCTCCCCGCCAATCGCTGAGATCGCCAGCACGCGTACCTCTTTGCGCAGCAGCAGCACCACCAGGATGACCGCGAACGTCAGCACATCCTTGGCGCCGCCGATCTGCGGCGGAATGACCAGGATGAGTAGCGACTGCGCCACGCCAAGGAAGATGCCGCCGAGAAAGGTCAGCGGCAGATTGGTGAGGCCGCCGATCAGCGCCGCGCCGAACGCGGTGATGACGACGACGGTGAGTTGCGTGGTGTTCAAGGTCGTGAGTGGGGCCAGCAGCAGCCCGGCGATGGCAGCCGTAACCGAGCCGAGAATCCAGGACGAGGCGGCGACCATGTTGACCCGGATGCCGAGCAGACGCGCCGCCGTTGGGTTGTCTGAGGTGGCGCGCATGGCCACGCCCAGCGAAGTAAATCGGAGAAAGAGCGCCAGCAAGACGGCCAGCGCGGCGGCGATGATGATGTTGGCGATCTGGTTATAGCCCAGCGTCAACTGCGCGATGCGGATGCCGTTCTGTGGGAAGAGCTGAAGGGGGATGTGATATGAGGTGTCTCTCCAGATCAGGCTCGCGACGGATTGCAGGACCAGCAGCCAGCCGAGCGTCACGATGACGCGCGTGAGCACCGGGCGGTCGCGCAGTGGCCGCAGCGTGAACCGCTCCATGAACCAGCCGAAGACGGCGGCGAACGCCAGCGCGAGCAGCACGGCGATGGGAGCAGGCCAGCCACGCACCACGCCGAACTCGTAGGCGATGAAGGTGCTAAACATGCCGATGGCGCCGTGCGCAAAGTTGAGCACACCAGTCGTCTTGTAGATGAGGACGATCCCCAGGGCAGCCAGGGAATACAGGGCGCCGAACGCGACGCCGACAAGGGCTAGCTCCAGCACGAGTGTGGGATTGGCTGTGAGATTGAGCATGGCGCCTCCGCAGTGGATTGATTGTGATGAGCGAGTAGCGTGCGCACGGTGAGGCATGTTGGGCAAGCGTTCAGCACAACCCATGCCAACCAGTCGAACGGCGGCATGCAACTAGCTAACGAATTTTGACAGGTCGAAGAGCGCGGATAGAGTAGGGGTGAGGGTTCGCCGCTAGCAACAACCGAGCGACCAGTGCGAACAGCCGCTCAGCCTACCAGTCTGCGTCGGGCGCTGGCTCGCGCTCGGCGAAGTCGTTGCCTGGCAAGGTGGCGACGGCAGAGACGGCAGAGGCAGGGGCCAAACGTCGCAGTTCCTTCACATACACGCTGGACTTTGATAGACTGTTGGCACACTGTTGGAGCTTGCGGATAGGGAGTGACGGCGGGAAAGCATCCTACGATGCGACCCCAGCGCCTCCAGCGACTGCACAGCGCCTCCAGCGCGGGCGCAGCACTACCCTGGCGCCTCTCATCACGCATACACTGCCTAGCAGGAGAAGTACGCATGCCCATTGCGCTGATTACCGGCATCACTGGTCAAGATGGTAGCTACCTCGCCGAGTTGCTGCTCGACAAAGGCTATCAGGTTTTTGGCATGGTGCGCCGCGCCAGCACCTTCAATGACTCGCGTATCAAGCACCTGTTGGATCGCGTCACCCTGCTCGACGCCGACCTGCTCGACCAACTCTCGCTGATTCAGGCGCTGCGCCAGTCGCAAGCGACTGAGGTCTATAACCTTGCGGCGATGTCCTTCGTTGGCACCTCGTTTCAGCAGCCCGTCGCCACGGGCGAGTATACGGGGCTAAGCGTCACCCGTATGCTGGAGGCGATCCGGCTGGCAGACATGCCGATTCGCTTCTATCAAGCCTCCACGAGCGAGATGTTTGGCAAGGTGCAGGCGGTCCCACAAGATGAGCAGACGCCGTTCTATCCCCGCAGCCCCTACGGCGTCGCCAAGCTCTATGGCCACTGGATGACCACGAACTTCCGCGAGAGCTACGGCATGTACGCCTGTAGCGGCATCCTCTTTAATCACGAGTCGCCCCGGCGCGGGGTCGAGTTTGTGACCCGCAAAATCTCGCTGGCCGTCGCACGCATCGCGCTGGGCCTGCAATCCACCCTGACGCTGGGCAATCTGGAGGCGCGGCGCGATTGGGGCTTCGCTGGCGACTACGTGGACGCGATGTGGCGTATGCTCCAGCAAGACCAGCCAGAGGATTATGTAATCGCGACCGGCGAGACGCATAGCGTGCGCGAGTTCGTTGAGGCTGCGTTTGCCGTGGCTGGAATCGCTGACTGGGAGCGCTATGTCACGACTGACACCAAGCTGCTGCGCCCCGCCGAAGTTGACCGCTTGATCGGCGACGCCACCAAGGCCCGACGTGAGTTGGACTGGGCGCCCAAAGTGACATTCAAGGATCTCGTGGCCATGATGGTCACGAGCGATCTACAGCATGTGGAGCGTGAAGCGGCTGGCGCCCGTGAAGGCGCCGCAGCGCCTGCCCCTAGCGCTCCAGCGGCGCACGTGGCGCCCGAATAGCGCTCCGCCATCCGCAAGGTCGCCTCTGTTACCTGAGAGGGCAAGAAAGTATGAAGCGATGCCTGTAGCTCCGGAGCGCATCCTCATCACAGGCTACAGCGGCTTTGTAGCGCCCTATTTGGCGGCCGCCTGCCAACGACAGTATCCAGCCGCGCAATTCTTCGGCCTGGTACACGCCGCCACGCCTCCAACAACACACACTGGCCCTCAAGCCGTGGACGCAAGCCCGGCGTATGGTTCCCTGGGATACCCCTCCGTCCGTGAGCTGGCGGGTGACATCACCGATGGCGTTGGGCTGCGCAACATCCTGCGTGAGACGCGCCCCGATCTCATTTTTCACCTCGCTGCTGCGTCGTCTGTCGCCGCTTCGTGGAACGATCCAGCGGAGGTGTTGCGCGTCAACGCGGGTGGTTTCATCACATTAGCGGAAGCGGTGCGTGCAGAACAGTTGTCGCCGCGCATCGTGGTTAGCGGCTCTGGTGAGCAATATGGCTTGGTCAGGCCGGAGGAGAATCCGGTGACAGAGGAGACCTTGCCGCGTCCTGCGAATCCCTATGCCGTGTCAAAGGAGACGCAGGATCTCTATGCCTTCCAGTATCAGCGGGCCTATGGCCTCGATATCGTGCGCGCACGCGCCTTCAATCACTTTGGTCCTGGGCAGAGTGCGAGCTTCGTCATAGCCAGCTTTGCGCGCCAGATCGCACAAGTGGAGGCCGGGTTAGCCGAGCCGACGCTGCTCGTAGGCAACTTGAGCGCCCAGCGCGACTTCCTGCCGGTTGAGGTGGTCGTCGCGGCCTATCTGGCGCTGGCCGAGCGCGGGCATGTGGGCGAGGCGTACAACATTGGCTCTGGTGTCGCACGCTCTATCGAGTCGCTCTTGCATCAGTTGCTGGCGATGGCGCGGGTCACCATCGAGGCGCGTGTAGACCCAACCCGTTTCCGTGCGGTAGATGTGCCAGTGCTCTGCGCCGAGACGACAAAGATTCAACGCGACACTGACTGGCGCCCCACAGCCATGCTCGACGATGCGCTGCGAGCCACCCTCGATTACTGGCGCAATGTCGTCGTCCCCTAGCGTCTTAC
>JAICSR010000229.1 GCA_025936795.1 Ktedonobacterales bacterium
GGCGCGCTGTCCGGCGCGGGCGATGCATCTGGCGTGGTCGGCTGATCGCTCAGCAGGCGCCTGGCCTCGCTGATCGCTTCGATGATCGCCTGTGGGGTGGGCGGGCAGCCGCCAATCTCGACGTTGACGTGGAACGCCTGCGCCAGCGGAACGCTGAGGCATGGGCTATCGGCGAAGACGCAGCGGTTGACGGCGCAGTCGCCGACGGCCACCAGGGCGCGCGGATGCGGCATTCCCGCGATCAAGCCGCTGACACTGGCGCGGGCCTGCTCGGTCAGCGCGCCACAGAGCAGGATGATCGCGCTATGGCGGGGGACGCGCGTGAACGTGACGCCCAGCGCGGCGAGCTGCTTCGCATAGCGCGGCGCCTCCAGCGCGGCGAGGCTCTGCGCGCACGCCGAACAGCCGCCCGTGTGCAGGCTCGTCACCTCCACAGCGGCGCGCCGTGCAACGCTTAGTTCGCTCATGCCTGCCCTCCTGCGCCACCATCGGGCGCATGCCCGCGCGGCGTCGAGGCGGTGGCGCTGGCTCCGGTGACCTCCGTGACTTCAGGTGTCAGCGCGGCCTCATCCTCATCCTCGGCCTCATCCTCGGCTTCACCCTCGGCGTCATCTTCGATCTCATCTTCGGCGTCATCCTCGTCGCCATCCTGGTCTAGACCCAGCCAGGCAGCGCCGGGTGTCAGCCAGCCGGAGCGTAGCGCGCTGCGCAGGTCGCCCCAGGTGTCGGTTGGCTCTGGCAACTCCGCCAGCTCAGCGGGCGGCGCATCGTCAGCGTCCGCATCCACCGCATCAACCGCGCTGGGCGCTCCCACGAGCACAGTGTCAGGCTCCTGGCCAGCCAGATAGATCGGGCGAATCTCGCGCGTCATCCGTGAGCGCAGATAGGCCAGGACGAGCGCCCCCACGACGACCAAGATCACTGGGGCCGTAGCGAACCACTGGCCAACGCCCGCCGAGTAGCCAGACGATGACGATGCCACGAGGCCATCCAGCGCGCCCGCCTGCATGGTCGCGCCCGCTGCGCCGCTGGCGAGCATCAGCGCCACACCCGGCGCCACACCAGCCAGCACGATCACCACACCCAGCGCCACGCCCGGCAATTCTTCGAGCCGTAGCTCTGGCCCTGCCCCAATGGGCTGCGCCTCTTGCTCGTCGTCGTCGTCCGCAGCGTCTTCTGCGTCACGCTCAGCGCTCGCCTCGTTTGTGTCGTTTGCATCGCTCGCATCGCTCGCCGCAAGGTCAGCCCCGGCGTCAGTATCATAAATGGCGACCAGCGGAGCAGTGAAGGCGGGGGCCGTCGCGCGGATCATAGCGATGGCGAGCGCGACCGAGCCTGCCCAGGCCAGCCCCACCAGCGGGATGCTGAGGCGCGGGCCAGTCAGCGCCTCAGCGCTGATCAGCTGCTGCGGCGCAAAGCCCGCAAAGAGCGGCGCGCCAACCAGCGAGGCGACGCCAACCACCCAGGCGAAAAGTAGCGCGGGGCGAAGTGGCTCGCCCAGGATGCGCGGTCCGGCGCTCTCTGGCTCGACATCGGCAGTGATGGCGCCTGAGGCGACTAGCGCAGCCATCACGGCGCCCAGGCCGAGAACTCCAGTGGCCAGCAGCAGCGTGACGCCGAGCAGACTGAGCGGCGCGCCGATTCCCAGGCCAACCAACCCCCAGCCAGCCTGCGCCAGAATCAGCGAGGCGACCAGGCTGCGCGGATCGCGACGCCCCAGCGCCAGCAGACCAGCGGCGGCGACACTGACTGCGCCTAGCAGCGTGAGGACGATGCCAATCGTGAGCGAGGGCTTACCGATGTTGAGCGCGGCCCAATGATTACTCGTCGTTGCGCCGATGCTGAAGGTGCGCGCGCCGACGAAGAGCGCGGCGGGCATGATGGCCAGCGCAACGGCGGCCAGCCCGGCAGGCGTGGCGATGGAGGCGCGTTTGCGCAGCCAGGCCAGCGCGGGATACCCGCCAGCGGCGAAGGTCAGCGCCAGCGCGATGACAAAGAGATGACCGGTGGGCAACCGTGCAGCGCCCGTCAGGTCGAGCAGGCGCCGCGCGCCAGCAGGCCCCGCGATCAGCAGCGTCGTCACTAGCCAGACGACCGGGCCAACCACCATCAGCGTCAGCCCGCGCCAGTCGAAGACGGACGCCTCGCTGCTCAACTCGCCCAGCCACCATGCGACGGCGACCAGCGCGATCCAGACGAGGCCCAGCAAGACGATGTTCTCGGCGAAGCAGACCCAGAGCGCCAGCGTCTCCAGCGTGAGCGCCAGCGCAACGCCCACCCATTGCCAGCGGCCCAGCGTGCGGCGCGACCAGGCGATCTCTGGCGCTGCCACGCCGCCGACGGCTGCGTCATCAGCCGCGTTGGCCGCGTTGGCTTCGTTGGCTTCGTCGGTGAGTGCGGCGGCTACGTCAGCCTCTTCCGCCGCGTCGAGCGGGGCGGCGCGCCAGGCTATCCAGAGCAGCAGCGGCGCGACAACCACGGCGACGCCAATGGCGGCATAGACGGCCAGCGCATCGGCGCGTCCGTAGAGCGCCACCCAGCTTGACTGATTGCCCAGCAGCGCGATCTCCAGTGGGAACCCAGCGCTGACCTCTGGCGTCAGCAGCGCCAGCCCGATGATCGGGATGACCGCGCCGACCAGCGTCAGGCCGAGCGCGAGTCCGGTCGTCGCCCGTCGCGCCAGGCCGAGGCCAGCGAGCGCCAGCGCCATCACCAGTGGGGCTAGTGTCAGCAGCCCGAAAAATAAGGTCAGCGGCACGGTAGTTCTCTCTCTCAGATCGCCCGCGCCTGGTCAGACCCAGCGGTCAGACGCTCAGCGCCAGCGGATCAGCGAAGGTACGATAGAGTGTCCAGTCTTCAGAATGGTCTTACGCTGCGACGTTATCATCGCGCTAGAGATCGGCGCACGACGGACAGAGGTCCAGGCCAACCAGCGTCGCGGGCAGGTCGGCCAGCGTGTGGCCCAGCAGCCAGCCCGGCGCTTGAGCCAGCGCAGCGGCGCATGGCGTGGTCAGCCTCACCTGCGCGATGGTCTGGTCGTCCGCCAGCGTCACATCAACACGCGCTGGCCCATGCGCCGTCTGAATCGTCGCGCTGCCCTGGCCTGCCTTCAACGGCGCGCTCGCCTGGGCAGGCAGCGCATCGCCCAGCGTCTCGGCGCAGACCCGCATGATGTCGTAGCTCAACTTCAGGCGCGTCGCCAGGCGCAGCGCGCACGATGTCACCGCGACGCTCTCTGGCAGGTCATCGAGTGGCGTCCAGTCGAGCGTGATGGCGCGGTAGCCATCATAGGGCGCGCGGCGGCGCGCATCTTCACGCGCCGGTTGGCCAGCGGGTGGGTTGGCCTTGCCCGTCGCGTCTGTCGTGGCGTCTGTCGCGGCCTGCGCCTGGCGGGCATCGGCGCGCTCGGCGGCGCGGCGCAGCGCGCCTTTGGGCGCCGTCGCCACCCGCCAGGTCTCCACTGCGCCATGCAGCCACTCCAGCAGGTCGCGCGCCGCCCCAAACTGAATGCCCTCACGCACACCGCCGGGCCGGGCGATGGCCCAGTAGACCCGCTGGCCAGTCGCCTCGCTCGCAGCCTCGTAGATGCGCTCGCGCTGCTCCAGCCCCAGCGCCCGCAATGAGCGCAGGTTGAGCGCGCGGGCCAGCTCTGCCAGCGACCACAGCGCGCTCAGTGTCATCTCCAACTCGGCGAAGAAGACCCGCATGAGCTGCGCGGAACGCGGCGCGGTGATGCGCGCTGCACGTTCAGCGCTCAGACTGAGGGCAAGCCGATAGCCCTGGCCAGCGTGCGCGCAGGTCCGTTCCAGCACCACCAGCGCATCTTCGAGCGGCTGGCCGGTGATGAGATCGAGTAGGCAGCGGCGACCATACCCCGTAACTGGCTCGGTAGCGGCGACGATCCGTTCGCCCTGCAGGCGCAGGCGTAGCGCATACGGCTCTGGGAGGAGCGGGTGATAGGGGCCCAGGGGGAAGATGACAGCGCTCGTGCGCGTCTCCTTTCGCTCGCCTGCGGCTTCGCGGGCCGCGTTACTCGTTTCGATAGCCTCGATAGCCTCGATGGCCGCGATGAATGTCTTGGCGCCTGTCCGCGCAAGCTATGCAGGGCGCTCCGCCCGCACGGTGTCGCATGCGCTGGCGCACACGCTGAGTATAACATGGCCCTCCAGACCCTACAACAACGCCAATGACCATGATTTCATCAGCAGCCAGCGGTCAGCATGCAAGTGGTCTGGCGAATGCGGCTCTGGGCCAACCAGCAGTGGCCAGGCGACCGTTGACAGGCGATATATACTGACGCCAGCCACGCTACGCATTTTGGCGGAGGCCATGCGGCAGCCATCTGCGTTTCGTGGCCGCGACCATGCGCCATTCGGCGCCGTGACGGCGTATATCGCCGCCACTGTGAACTCTTGCGGAGGGAATAGACACATGCGTGGAGCTGGATACGGACTGCTCGTCATCGGAATCATTGTCGCCGTGCTGGGCCTGGTCAACCATTATGTCCTCAAGGCCAACCCGGTCGTGCATACCAGCTCGATCATCATTGGCGTAGGTGTCGTTTTGGCCGTGATTGGCCTGCTGATGTCGTTCATGGGTGGACGCAAAGCCGTGTAGCGCCGAGAGCGGCGCCGAGAGCGCTGCACAACAGAAATCCCCTCTTCCACATGTTTGGGAGAGGGGATTTCTGGTACGTGTGGCGGATCTCCTGGCGCATAGGCGCGCCTGGCGTCTGACGGCGCGCTGGGCATCCTGCCCTGGTCGTCGTCAGTGATCCGCCACAGCGAGTGCGGCGCATGCGCTTGCAGCTATCCTTGCCTGCTACTCTCCTTGCGTTTCGCCCTCCACGTCCCTGTGGAGTCATCCTTGTCGTACTCGTGTCTCACAGCAGCCCAGGCGACCTTATGCGCCGCCTCCTCGCGTGACTCATCGCCACGACGCTTCCCGGGGTCGGCATACTCGTCCCAGGCGCTGTTGAAGGCTGCGCGGTAGATGTCCTGCGCGTGCGTTGGCAGCGCACGACGAACACTCTCCGGTAAGTCTTCATCCGTTCTGTATGGCGTGCTCCACCTCCCTTCTGCATCGAAACGTCGTCGAGACGTGTCCGTGTGTTTCACAGATCTGCATCGTTCACACGTCACACAAGACTAGCGCAAGTCATGTGCCTGAATGCGGCGCGTCACCTCACCGTTCCCAGCGCCAGACGGGTGGGTGTGGCGGCCTTGGTGTTCGCTGAGAATAGGACGCTGGCGGTTGCAACCGCGCCTGGAGGGCCAGACGGGGCGCAAAGTCCGCCTGCGCGGATTAAGAGACCCAGGCGTGGACCCGCGCAGGCGGGCCTCGCGCCGCACGCTATCTGTCACAATTCGTTCATCTGCATCAACCGCGCCTCCCTGCCGCCAGCGGGCCGCCACCGGCTCCCAATCCGCGCGGCGGACGTCGCGGCTCCGCAGAGCCATCCAGGCGCGGTTTGTGACTATGCACTTGACGTACAATGGGTACGTCAAGCAGTATAGTACTAATTTAGGCTATTCCTGCCCTTGCGGCCAAAACAGAAGCGCGCCGCGCCAGTGAGGCGAAGCGAGCGTACAGGCGGCATCAATAGCGGTGTGAACGGAGCGCCCTATGACCCCCGGTAGTATCGTTGCAGTGGTGACCGTCTTCTTTGTGGTCGCCATTGTCTACTTTGTCATCAGGCAGCGCAACAAGACGCGCGGTTGACCGTCACTGGTAAGCGGGCCGAGAAAATGAGCTCGCAGACAAGCAAGCCTATTCACAGCTTGCCTGCTGTGGGTGCGTCAAGTGCATAATCACCCGCAGTTTTAATCGCCAGCCGCACGGCGCCGGGCTGCGCGCTCGACACGTGAAACGCCCTGGCGCGGCTACTCTGGCGTTATCATCCACTCCAGGTCGCGCGGCAGGTCGCGCGAGAGCAGCTCGCAGCCGTCGGCACGCACGGCGATGTCGTCGTTGAGGCGCAGCCCGCCGATGCCCTTCAGGTAGACCGCTGGCTCCAGGTTGCTCACCATGCCCGCTTGCAGCGTGTCCGTCGAGGCGGGATGCAGGATCGGTCGTGCGCCGTGGTTGATCGCCTGGAAGCCGAAGCCATGCCCCAACCCATGCTTGAATGCCTCGCCATAGCCCGCCGTCGTCATCACCTGGCGGGCCGCAGCATCAGCCTCGCGTCCTGCCACGCCTGCCCGGATGACCTTGAGCGCAGCATCCTGTGCCCGCACGCAGGCCGTATGGGCCGCGCGCCATGTCTCGCTGATCGTGCCGGAGAAGAAGGTGCGAGTCAGCTCAGCCCAGTAGCCATCCAGCCCGATTTCGAGCTGTACCAGCACCGGGTCGCCCTGCTGAATGACCGCGCTGGAGGTCATGTTGAAGGCAAGGTAAGCGCGTTCTGAGCGCAGCCCCGCCATCACATGCACGAAGGGCTGCACATTCGAGACGCCCGCAACACTGTAGCCCGCCCGCACCAGCGCC
>JAICSR010000152.1 GCA_025936795.1 Ktedonobacterales bacterium
CTGTCGCCAGATAAAGAATCCGCCGGACACGCACGGACACGATTAGACGAGAAAACACCCATCTTGAGATACTGGAGATATACGTAGATAGAGGCTATGGAGGGAGAGCCATGAAATCGCTTGAGGAAGCGTTGGCGCTAGGCGAGGATGTTGACGTCGAAGCGAAGGAAGCTCAAGGGCGCGACAGACTTGGGGGGCTGCCAAAGAGTTTCTGGGAGACATATTCATCCTTTGCAAATACGAATGGTGGCCTCATCCTGTTAGGTGTCCGCGAGGAAAGAGACGGAACACTGATACCTGTTGGCCTCCGCGAGTGCGCAAAAGTCCGTCGTGAACTATGGAACGGCCTGAACAATACCCAAATCATCAGCAGCAACCTCTTGCATGAGCATGATGTTCAAGTCGTGGAATATGCTGGGGTACAAATGCTGCGGGTCGAGGTTCCGCGCGCCACACGTCAGCAACGGCCAGTGTACATAGGACTGAATCCGCTAACTGGAACGTTTCGCCGTGGCTTTGAGGGTGATTTTCGCTGCAACGAGACGACTGTTCGCCACATGATCGCCGAGGCGACCGAGGAAACACGCGATGCTCAGGTACTGGAAGGATATACGATTGAAGACCTGGATGCCGAAAGCCTCGCAGCGTATCGCAATCAGTTCCGCTCGACGAAACCTGGTCACCCCTGGAGTTCCCTCAACGACCTTGAGTTTCTTGAGCAAGTGGGCGCATGGCGGCGAAAGCGGGATAAGCAGAACGCAGGCATGACAATTGCTGGCTTGCTTATGTTTGGCCGATTGCGATCTATCCTTGACGCGATTCCCTATTACCTCATAGATTATCAAGAGCAAGCGCCCGGAAATAGTGAGCAGCGCTGGGCGGATCGTGTCACGACGGATGGAGCCTGGTCTGGCAATCTCTTTGACTTTTATCGCCGTGTTTTCCAGAAGTTAACCGCCGACGTGAAGACACCGTTTCGTATCGTAGATGGTTCACGTCGCATTGATGAATCGCATGTCCACGAAGCATTGCGAGAAGTCCTGGTTAACACAATTATCCACGCCGATTACAGCGGACGGATCGGCATCCTCGTCGTAAAAGGAGCTACAGGATATCTGTTTCGCAATCCCGGTACGCTTCGCATGCCCCTCTGGATGGTCTGGAGTGGTGGCACAAGCGATTGCCGCAACCGAACACTTCAGAAGATGTTTCAGTTCATTGGTGTGAGTGAGCAGGCTGGTTCAGGTATCCCAAAGATTCTTCGCGCATGGCGAGAGCAGGACTGGCGTCACCCACTTGTGGTAGAGGATATGGACGTCGAGTATACGTTATGGCGGCTCCCTGTGATGAGCTTGCTCCCAGAGGAGGCGATGGAGGAACTCGATCACCTGTTTGGAGATGACTTTCGCCAGTTTGACGAAGCTGAGCGACTTGCCGTCGCTACCGCATTACTTGAAGGGCGTGTGACGAACGAGCGCCTCAGGGAACTCACTGACGTTCATCCGCGTGATTTGACAGCTCTGCTCCACAGCCTGGTTGACAGAGGCTTTCTCGCTCAGGTGGGGATTGGTCGTGGCGCCCGCTACCATATTCCAGACAAGGGCCAAGGCTCACACATCACCATTCCTTCCCTCTTTGATGCTACAACAGGTACGACAGGCGTGGACTCCGAACATTTGGAGGCCAACTCCGAACATTTGGAGGCCAACTCCGAACATTTGGAGGCCAACTCCGAACACCACGCAATCGACGATGATCTCATTGAGCGCGTTCGTACAAGCGGAAAGATTGACAGTGAACTCGTGCAGCGGGCGATTCTGCACCTCTGCAAGCACGAGTTTCGCACGCTGAAGGATCTATCGGAGACGCTCAACCGCACACCTGATACGTTACGGAACCATTATGTCAATAAAATGGTCCTGGCAGATACGCTCATTCTGCGCTACCCTGACAAGCTCAACCACCCTAACCAGGCGTATAAGGCAGTGGATGCGTCGGCGTATGCTGGCTAGATTGTCGTCTGGCATGAGCAGGCACGCGACGTGAAGGAGCAGGTCATGCGGCGCTGGCTGGCGATGGGCGCACTGGCGAGCGCGGCGGCGCTGTGGGGGCTGATGTATGTCGTCAGCCGGGTCGCGCTCCAGACCGTGCCGGCGCTGCCGCTGGTGCTGATGCGCGTGGTGATCTCGCTGATCTGCCTGGCGCCATTCGCCATGCGGGCGCGCTTCTGGCGGATCACGCCACGACAGCTTGGCTGGCTGGCGCTGATTGGGCTGACGGGCTACACCTGCTCGCTCTCGCTGCAGTTCATCGGTACGGCGCTGACCTCGGCTAGCCTTGGCTCGCTCATCACCTCCGCCGCGCCCGCGTTCATCGTGCTCTTCGCGGCGCTGGGTGGCGAGCGGCCCACCGCACGCACGATGCTGGCGCTAGCCCTTGCGCTGGCGGGCGTCGCGCTGATTGTCGGGGTAGATGTTCCTGTCGGCGGCTCGCTGCCAGGGATTCTGGCGCTGGTTGGCGCCGCCGTCTCCTGGGCGCTCTATACCGTGCTGGGTCGCCACCTCGCGCGCGAATTGCCGCTGCTGGCGACGCTCTTCTGGGGGCTGCTGCTCGGCGGGCTGGCGGTCATCCCGCTGGCGGCGCCACAGTGGCCCAGCCTCGAGCAGCTGCGCCACTACTCGCCCGCGCTCTGGCTGGAGATCCTCTACCTCGGCGTCATCGCGATGGCGCTGGCGTTCTTCCTCTGGAACTACGGCTTTGCGCACCTGCCCAGCGATGTCGGCGCTGTCTTCGGCCTGTTTCAGCCGCTGGTGGGCGTGGCGTTGGGTGTGGCGCTGCTGGGCGAGCGGCTGACCACGCTGGGCCTGGTCGGCGCGCTGGGCATCGTCGCGGGGGCCGCGCTGGCAGGCATTGGCGGCAAAGGCGGCAAAGGCTGACGCGAAGCCGACGGACGATCAGGCGATCACGCACGCCAATGAAGTCGCCAGCAGGGAAGACCAGGGAGAAGACCATGCGCATCTATGAACGCACGCTAGAATTTGGCTGGGAGGGCGATCATGGGCTGGGAATGCGCTTGATTCAACAGATTCTTGCGGGCAAGAAAACCGCGACCTGCGCGCCGCTGTTCAGCTATAGCGAGGCAGAGTTGGCGGGCGTGTATGCAGGCAATGGCGAATTGTTGACGGTCGTCGACAAAGAACAGCGACCGTGGTGTAATGTCCGTGTAGTTGATGTCTTCCAGACGACCTTTGGCGCCCCTGACTCGCGAGTGGTTCGGGGTGAGGGCAATGGCGAAGGCAGCGAGCAGTTCAGGCAAGAGCATCGCAAGGACTGGAAAACCTGGCTAGAGGCAGAGGGAGTTGCGCTCACGGATGAGACAACGCTCGTCGTTGAAGTATTTGAGCTGATTGAAGTAGCAGAATGACAGACAAGATCATGGATGTTCCCGTGATCTTGTCTGAGCTAGCGCACCACGTTTGCGTGTTGAACTGCTCCCATGCTCGTCGCTCTCAGTGCGCTCGCCTACGACAACGCGGGGCGGTTGGCAGTGTCGCGGAAAGCGCAGAGCAGCCCTACCAGCGTAGCGAACTTCAGCAGCCAATCACTCGTCCTGACTAGAGGTGGAAGCGCTGCCCGATGCCCGTTTTCAGCGGTAGCTTGTGGTACGCTCTACAATGTGAGCAAACAATCTCATGTGTGCGTTCTACGGCAGGGAGGAGACGCGGTGCAGACGCAGGTTGAGCGCTGGTTGGCGGAAGGACGTGCGCTTGTGGCGCACAAAGACTACGCGCTCGCCCTCGTCCCGCTCAATCGGGTGACACGCGAGGCCTGCATCGGGCCAACGTCCAGCGATGCCTGGCGCCTCAAGAGTCAGGCGCTCATCGCCCTGGGACATCTGGAGCAGGCGCTGGTCGCGGCAGACCACGCGGCGCAGGATCAGCCCGATGACCTGCGCGCGCTGAAACAGCGGGCAAAGGTCTATGAACTCCTCCGTCGCTATCCAGAGGCCATCGCCGACCGGGAACGCGCCGCGCAAATTGAGCCGACCAATGCGCAGGCCTGGGAACAATTAGGAACCGCACATCCCGCTCTTGGCAATGATGCCGTTGCGCTACACGCCTTTGATGCAGCGCTGGCCCTGCAGAGTGATATGGCCAGGGCATTGCATGGCAAGGCGGTTGGGCTCGATCACCTAGGACGGCGCAACGAATCATTGGCGGCCTATGCGCGCGCCAGGCAAGTGATCCCTGGCGATGACCCCCTCTACATCTGGGCCGTCACCAACTCTGCGCTCGCGCTCCAGAGCGCGCATCATCTCACAGAGGCGCTGGCCCTTGCGGAGCAGGCGATCCGCCTTGACGCGCCACCCGATGATCGCGCACGGGCCTGGTGCATCGCGGGGAACATCCTGATGGACTTACACTGCTATCCCGAAGCGCTTACCAAGTACGAGCGGGCGTGCACGATTGCCCCAGGATATGCCACTGGTTGGCACGGCAAGGGAGACGCCCTTGCCGCCCTCAATCAGCCTGAGGCCGCGCTGACCGCGTTTGAGGAGGCGCTTCGACTCGATCCGTCTGACAGGCAATTGCAGCAAGTACACCAATCGGCCCTCGCGCATATGCTCCTGACGCAAACGCCGCGTTTGGCGGCTGATGCGCCAGAGTTTACTCAAATCGCTGATCCTGCCATCTGGTCGGAACAGGTCCAGCGGTTTGCGCGGCTGCGTCGCGCGCCTGAAGTCGAAGCGGCGGCGAATCAAGTGCTGCGTCTGGATCCCGATGACGCTGACGCCTATATGTACAAGGCGGTAGCGCAAGTCTGGACCAAGCGCTATCGCGAAGCATGGACGAATCTGCGGCAAGCTTGGCGCACAACTGGCAGACAGAGCCGACGGCATTGACTGAGACAGCAGGCACATGCGGCAGCCACAGCGCTTCGCCGCAGGGCAGGGGGTAGGCCAACTCACAGGGAAAGCCCCGCGCCGACCTCGCAGGCGCCATTGGCGCGACCTGGGATGGGATAGGTCATGTGCGGTAGCATAGAGCGCCGCAGAGGGACATCCTCCGCAACACCTGCTAGGCGACGACGGCGAAGACGGCGAGGACAGCGCATGACGAGTGAGCCAGCGTCTGTGTGGACGCCCACCTCGGCGGCTGTCCCTGCGCCTACACTCGCTGAGGCGCGCCACACACACGCTCCCTCCCCGCTCGGTGTGACCAACGATGAGTGGGCGTTTGCCGCGGCGTTACGCTGGACCGACTATTGACGCGCGCAACTGCCTCGCTGGGCGGTACACTATAGAGTGTGTGTCGTTGAGCGAGCGAGTGTGTGAGGAGTGATGCGCGTATGCGTCGGCGTTGGCGAGTGGCTCTGATCGTGGCAGGGGTCGTGGCTGTTGTGCTTGTCGGCGTCCTCGCCAACAGCGAGGCGCTGCGGGCAACCTATTGGACCGCGCGCGCCGAGAACTGCGGCTCGCTCGCAATCAATATGAATACACTCGTCACCTCAACCGCTGACGCGCAACACGCCGAGACCTGCTATGCGCAGGCGGCTGCCCACTGTCGGCCAGCGGTCCTGCTCGTGGATGCGGTTGACCCCGCGAGCAACGCGACCTATAGCTTCCTCGTCGAGCCGCCGATCGGCGCGGCTGGCGCCTGCGAACTCGCCGCCGGCGCCGATGTGAGTGATGGCACAGGCGACAGCAATACGGTGGCGCCGTGTCAGCGTGTCACCCAGACCGACAAGGCGCTGAAGTTTGCGGCGTGCGGCGGGCTGGGCGATGTGACGCTGCCCGCCATCCACGCAGGCGCCGCCATCATCGGTAGTTCCATGCCAGCCCCACCATCCATCTAGCACTGCGTCGCCTGCGCTGCTCGCTCGCTCTTATCGCCTGCTCGGCGTCCCTGCTCTCCTGTATCGAACAGTCGCGTAGATTGGAACTGGCGGGGCCTGATAGCGCAACTATGTGCATGTGTGCGCTCCGTCATAGCCTCGCCGCCGCCAGTATGCTACACTACCGCCGAACTCGCGAGGAAGCGCGGAAGCAGCGCAAGAAGAGAGACAGCGCGGAGGAGGCGCCCATGCGGTGGTGGCGAGTCTGGCTGCGTGGGCGGCGCGCGTGGCTGGCGCTGGCGCTCGTGGCGTTGATCGTGGTGATGGGAGGGCTGTGGAGCGCAACCCGGCCGCGCGTCGCCAACCACTTCGGCTATGCGCTGCCCGGCGCCGACGGCCTGCCAACCTACGTCTACGCGAATGGCCGACGCTACCAGTCGTTGCAGGTCTGCGCCTATGCCGACTGGTGTGCGACTGATCGCGCGCAACAGAACATCCCGCGCTGCTACACGCAGGCCGATCTCTCGGGGCGCCTTCGGGCGTGGCCGCTGAAGTATGAGGCTACGATGTATACCCTCTTCGGCGCCCCGCATGACATCCTGACGCCCGTTGGTCTGGCCGGACTCGTACCCGTCGTACAGGATGGCCCGGACTGCTACGTGATGTACCAGTTGGAGGGCAGCACGTAGCTGTACCTTGTCATCGCCGCTTTGAGCGGACGTCTTGCGTGGGCGACGTGTCGCCGAGCGTCATGCGCGCGTAGATGCCGCCCGCGACGGCGAGCAGCCCGGTGCCAGTGAAGATGGTATCCACCGCGCCGAAGTGGATGCCCAGAATCGAGGCGTGGAAGCCCGCCAGCACCGTGCTGACCAGCGCGCCCGCCAGCACGACCGAGATGAAGGCGGCCAGCCGCCCGACCGGGTTGATGACCGCCATGACCCGCCCGACGAACTGCCGCTCGGTCGCATCTATCGCCAGCGGACCCGCCGTGACGATGATCGTGGTCGCCGTAACGCCGAAGCAGAACGCCGCCACCAGCGCCAGCGGGAAGCTCGTCAGGTGCGACATCACAATCACAAAAATGCCCGACGTGACCAGCGCGATCCACAGCATCCGTTCGAGGCCGACACGCTGGCCCACAAAGGTCACAAGTAGCCCGCCGAGAATTGCGCCGACGCCGAAATCAGCGCCGAAGTAGCCGTACATGCTGGGGCTGGCGTGCAGGTTCTCGGTGATGAAGAAATAGCCAAGGGTTTGCAGCGCGCCGAAGCCCAGCCAGGTCAGCACCTCGGCGACGAGAATCGTTCGCAGCACCGTGTGGCCCAGCACATAGCCCACGCCGTCGAGGAATTCGCGCGTGAAGTGGCCGCTCTCGCCAGGCTTGAGGCTGCGTGTCGCACGCGGCGCATGGATGGCGATCAGCGCGGCGAAGGCGACGACGAACGAGAGCGCATTGAGCAGCATTGCCCAGCCGATGCTCGCGCCAAAGACCAGCGCCGCCGCGACGGGTGGCCCGATCACCACGGCCAGCCCCTGGATCGCCTGCGTCATCTCCTGCGCCTGATCCTCTTTGTCGTCGGGCGCGATGTCCTTGATCAGTGCGAGCTGGGCGGGCAGCGAGAACTGCGCGCAGATCGTGATGAGCGCGACATCGGCGTAGATGACGCCCAGCGCCCAAAAGGTCGGCAGATGCGCGCTGCCCACTAGCGGCAGCGGCACGCCCACTACCGGCGGGATCAGCAGGATGGCGAGCAGCGCTTGCAACGCCGTCGCGATGACCATCGTGCGGCGCTTATCCCAGCGGTCCACGAAGACGCCCGCGAGTGGGCCGACGATGATCTGCGGCAGCGCCGCCGCGAGAATGACGCCTGCAATCGCCGCAGGCGCCCACGACTGGTTGAGCGCCAGCGTATTGGCGATCCAGAGGACGAGCGCCGTGTCCCAGGCGTAGTCGCCGACGCTGGAGATGGTCTGCCCCCACCATAGCAGCGCGAACTCGCGATTGATGAAGACCGTCTGGGCGAGATGGAGGAGTCGCTGGCGCGCGGCCTGCTCCAGCGCTGCGATGCCATGCGGCGGCGGCGTCGCCAGGCGCCCGCTGCTCGCCTTGCCCGCGCCACCGACGCTACCTGCGCGACTCTGAACCGTCTGGCGGCCGCTGGGCGCGCGAATCGGCGTCCCGACGGGGCGGAAGGGTGGCCGTGCGCCGCGGCGCGCCACGGATGGAGACATTGCAGCCGCGTCATCTTCCCGCAGCGTTGGGCTGTGCGCGGTAGGCGTGGGGCCAGGCGTGGGCGTAGGGAATCGGTCGGGGCGTCGTAGGAGGCGCGGCTGCTTGGTGGACGGTGTGGAAGGAGTCTCGGACGACTTGGGTAGGTGGGACATACCGCTGACGCACTCCTCTCCGCTACTCCTCACGCCCTGACTGCACGCGCAAGAACGAGGCCGGACACGCCCGCACGAGGTCTGGTCTACTCCTGTACGCCCACTGCTGCGCTCACTGCCGCTCCGATCATGTCCGGCGCCTGCCGCTCGCTAGCGTTGCCCGTCGTCGCGTCATGCTCTGCGCCGTGCGTCGCGCTGTGGGCGTGCCGCCGCTCACGCACCTTCAGGACGAAGATGGCGCCCAGGAACAGGAAGATCGTCGCCAGCCCGAAGACGGCGCGGTAGCCGAACGCGGTCTGGCCTGCGAGGTCGGCCAGGAAGATGACCGCGCTGCCCAGCACGGGCGCCACCACGGCAGGCAGCGTTGCGGCCATGCTCCAGAGTCCCAGGTCTTTGCCTGCGTCGCGCTGCGAGGGCAGGGCGTCCACCGCCAACGCGAGGTCCACGCTCATGTAGGCGCCGTAGCCGAGGCCGAAGACGATGCCAAGCGGCCAGAGCGGGATGCGTCCCGGCGCGACCACGAAGGCCAGCGCCGTCAGCGCCATGAAGCTGCCCGCGACGCAGACGATCGGCGCACGCCGCTTCACGCGATCTGAGAGGATGCCTA
>JAICSR010000118.1 GCA_025936795.1 Ktedonobacterales bacterium
ATATGAGACGCAATCGCACGCGGTTGATCCCCGCAGACCTGCGGGCGACACGCCAACAGCGTGCCCACAACCAGCCATGTGGTGATACAGTCGCCCTATTCTATCACAGCTTGCCTGAGAGCCAAACTGCGCGCCATGCCGCCTCACGACTAGTAGCAGCAAGGCGGCGTCGGGCGTAGCCGCAGTGGCTGCAAGCTAACGGCTACAACGCGCGTGTTTTCGCTGGCAGCCTTGCCAGCGCCGATCCCCAGCGCGCTGCGCGGGCGGCGCGCCAATCAGCGCGGTCGCTGCGCGTGATCTCGCTGCGCGCCAGCCCACCTGGCGCGCAGACATCCAGCGTGATATACCCTGCCCGCACGACTGGATGGCGTATGACGCGGGCGGCGATAGGGGCGCCTGGCTTGCGCGCCGCCACGACATACGCATACTTCTCATCCTCGTAGGGCGCGTCGCCACCCTTGAGCTGGCGATGCAGCCGCGACCGCGCCAGCCGCTGCGAGAAGTGGCACCAGTCGCCCGGCTGCATCGGGCAGGCGTCCGCATGTGGACACGGCGCGACGATCTGCGCCCCTGCGCCAATCAACCAGGCGCGCGCCTCGCGGATGGCCGCGAATCCGGCTGGTGTGCCGGGAGCTACCAGCGCCAACGCGCCGCCGCAGACTTCCCACAGTCGCGCCACCAATGGCAGACGCGCCGCGTGGGACAGTTCATTCAGCGCATAGGAGCTGATGCACAGGTCCACTGGCGCGCTGGCCAACCGCTCACGGCTGTCGGCGATGTCCACCTGCCGCCAGGCCACTGCGCACTCGGTGGGCGCCTCCGCCAGCAGCCGCTGACCCACAGCGATCATGCGCTGGTCGCGTTCGAGCAGCGTCGCATGCGCAAGCGAGGGCCACACTGCGCTCGCGGCCCAGACCGAGGCGCCTGTGCCAGCGCCGACATCGAGCAATGTGGTGGGGCGCCAGTCTGGCAGGCGCAGGTGTGTCGCGGCCAGCACGGCCTCCAGCGCCGCGCAGGTGGCGGGCAGACGGGTCAGCGCATAGGCTGCGGCGGCCACTGGCGATTGTATCGCGCCGGGAGCCGCCGCCTCGCCGCCCTGCGCCCGATAGGCCGTGGAGAGCGACGACGCGGCCTGCGCCAGCGCGGGCTGCGGATAGTCTTCGGCGAGCGAGGCGAGCGCGCCGCGCAGCATGTCGGGCGCATTCATCGTGTGCTATCCACGGCGCTCTTGCTGGGCTTCCCAGCGGTCACGCGCGGCGAAGGCGACGACGGGGTCCGCCCAGAGATGCGGCTCATAGAGCACGCACACGGCGTCTGCAACGTCGGGGTCGGGCGCGAGCCAGTGGCCGCCGTTGTGACCATCGAATTTGCATTCGATCCACATCCAATAGCCCTGCTCGACGCGCTTCAACTCGAAGTCGGCCATCTCGAAGTGGCCATCGCGGCTGCGTAGTTTCATGCTTCGATCATGTTGCGCCATGCGTCCACTCCCTCCGCTCACGCTGTGGCGCATCGCGGTTGCGCCGCGCCTGTGCGCCAGTCTATCATCGCGCGCCCTGCCGCACAAGCGCCAGCCGACGACATCAGCCGACAGCGGGAACGCGCCGCTACGACGCATCGCCGAGCGCCCGTATGCGCTCGGTCACGCGCGCAGCCTCGGCGTCGCCCAGCCGCTCGTAGAGCGCGCGCGCCTGCTCGAAACGCTCGCTAGCGACTGGCGTGGCGCCGCTCGCAGCCTCCACCTCGGCCAGCCAGACCAGCGCGCGGGCGGCGCGCCGGGCGTCGCGTAGCTGCTCGGCCAGCGCCAGCGCCTGCTCCAGCGCAGCGCGTGCGTCGTCAGCCTCGCCGCGCTGCGCATCGAGCGCGCCCAGGTTCGACAGGATATCCATTTGCGCGTCCTGATCGCCTGACTCGCGCGCCAGCTCCAGCGCCTCTACGAAGTCGGCCTGCGCCTGCTCCAGCGCGCCCTGCTGCAGTTCTACCAGCGCCAGCCCTTGCAGCTCCAGGCAGATCGCCGCTGGGTCCGCCAGGGCGCGCGCGATGTCGAGCGCCTCGCCATACGCTGCGCGCGCGGCGTCGAGCAGCCCCGCCTGCGCATCGAGAATCGCTAGCCCATGTAGCTCATCGCAGATTGCGGCGGAGTCATCCATCGCGCGCGCCAGTTCCAGCGCCTCAGCGAAGCCGACGCGCGCCTGCGCAGTATCGCCAGTGCGCGCCGCCAGCGCCGCCAATGCATGCGCGCCATCGCGAATCGCCAGCCGATCATCCAGCTCGCGCGCCAGACGCAACGCCTCCGCAAAGCCCGCCAGCGCCTGAGAGAGTCGCCCTGCCTCGGTCTGCGCCACGGCGAGCTGATAGCGCGCCCAGTGCCGCTCGCGTGGCTGGCCCTCCATCTCCGCCGCCTCCGCCGCCCACGTGGCGATGCGTAGCGCCTCATCGCGGCGACCATGCGCCCGCCAGGCCTCGCCCAGCGACTCCGCCAGATCGAGGGTCAGGCGCGCGTGACCATGCGCGTGCGCCCAGGTCAGCGCGCCCATCAGCCCAGCTGCCTCGGCTTCCAGCCCGGCCATCCCCTCATAGCCGCTATGATCGCGCGCATAGGTCAGCCACCACTCGGCCATCGCCAGCCCCAGCGCATCCTGTGTGGCGCCGTCCAGCTCAGCCAGGCGCGGAGCGAGCCGCTGGCGCGCCTGTGGATGCAGCCGCAGGCGGCCAGCGGCCATCGCCTCGACGATGCCCAGGCCGATCAGCGCATCGAGCGCTTGCGCCGCCTGCCAGCGCCACGCTTCTGCCGTATCCACCGGGATAGGAGCCAGTTCGGGCGCCGCGCCTTCAGCAGGGTCTGCGATGGCGACACGCGCCACCGCCAGCGCCACTGCGCGCGGGAAGGTCGCGCCATCCACCAGCGTCAGGCCAACCAGCGTGCGCCGCTGCTCGGCTGAGAGCGCCAGCCAGAGCCGATCAATCCGCAGGCGCAGCCCGCCCGCCGCGCCTTTCGCGCCATCGGCCTGCGTCTCCGCCAGCAGCGCATCGAGCGGTGTCCCGTAGACGCCCGCCATCGCCGCCGCCAGATCAATCCAGAGCGGCAGCCCGCCCAGCGCCGCCGCCACCTGCGCCACGAGCGGCGCCTCATCTGGCTGTGGCCGTTGCGCGTCGCGCAGCCGCAGTCGCTCAGCAAAGAGGCGTTCGGCGAAGTCGGCGGTGAGTGGCGCGAGCGCAAACGCGGTAAGGCGCTCATCGCCAATCGCCTGGCGTGTGGTCAGCAGGATGGCGACATAGCCGCCGACCAGCGTGTCGAGCAGCGCGGCGACATCGAGCGTTGGCTCGACATTATCGAGCGCGAGCAGCGTGGGTGGGCGGCTGGCCACGCGCAGTCCAGCGATCAGTTCGGCCTGGCGCGCGTCAGGATCGAGCGCGGCGAGCGCCCGCTCCTCGCGCAGCCCGCGCGCCACCCGCGTGATGATCTCGGCCAGCCCACTGTCGCCGCTGAGCGATTCGCAGGAGATCCACGCGGCGCCGCCAGCGAAGACTCTGCGCTCTGCCGCGCGCGACGCCACCTCCACGGCGAAGATCGTCTTGCCCACGCCCGGCATGCCCTGGCTATGCACGCAAAGCGAGGCGCCCGCCGCCAGCGCCGCGAGCGCCTGATCTAGCTCCTCGTCACGCCCGATCACCCGCGCGACCCGTGGCGCACCCTCTGGCGCGATGACCCCACTGGGCGCGCCCGGAGCCAGCGCCACGATGACCTCTCCGGCGCGCGTCGCCCGGCTGAGTGGATCGCGTGGCGCAGACGACGCCAGCGTAGCCAGCGGAGTCAACGTGTCCAGCGCATCGGCGTCATCGGGCAGCGGCCTGGCGCCCGACGGCAAGCGCGCCAACGCGCCACGTAGCCAGCCTGTCGCGCCAGGGTGGCGTGGGGTGAGCGCATCTGGCTCGACGGTCGGCTCAACGGTCGGCTCGGCGCTCTGGTTCTGTTCGCGGTCAGTGGGGTCAGGCTGCTGCGCAGGCGTCCCGTCGTCGTGCGCCATCCCACCAACCTCCTGTGCATTTCTCAGCCTCGCTTAGCGTCTGCTGGGTCGCCCTCATCCAGTAGTCCAAACCGAGCGGGCGCCCAACGGCCAGCATAGCAGAGCGGCGGAAGCGCGCGCAAGAGCGCTCATCCACCTGCTGTCAAGACCAGCGCTGCGACGAGAAACACGCCGCCGAGCAGGATCAGCCCCAGAAAGGCGAGCCGCTTGCCACGCGGTATCTCCGCCCAGGGGCGAGCATCGCGCCAGTAGACGAGAAACGCCGCGCCAACGCTGAGAAACGCGCCGCCGATGATATAGGAGCCTGTTGTGAGCGCCACGATCCCAGCCACTGCGAAGAATGCGCCGATGTACGGATTGAAGGTCTGCGCTGGGGGATGTGACTGCGAATCCATCTGGCTGCTCTCTCCTGCTCGGCGTCCACGCGCACTGATCAGCGGCGGTCTGGCGCGCCACTCAGGCGCAGTGGCGTCGCCTCACCACAAGCATAGCGCATCGTGGTGAGGCGTGCGCAGCGAGTTGTGCGCCACCATCGTCCGCAAGCTACTGCCCGGTAGGCGTAGGTGGATTCGCGCTGCCCTGGGTGGTGGTCGGCGGATCGGACGCCGAGAGCGAATCGCAGGCCTGCGCGGCGGCTTCGAGCAAGGTATCGATGCCAAAGGGTTTCTCCAGGAAGGCGCCGTGCAGTTGGGCGAGCAGCGCCTCAGCCTGTGGCGTCACCGGGCCGACCGCCGCCGTCATGCCGATGTAGCGGTGGCGCGTGGCCAAACGCGCATCGGCCAGGATCGAGCGCAACAAGTCCACACCGTCCATGCCGGGCATCAGCAGGTCGATCAGCGCAACCAGCGGCGCCGCAGCCTCTGTCAGGATCGCAAGCGCTGCGTGTCCGTCCGCAGCCTCTAGCACATGATAGCCGGCGTCTTCGAGCACAAAGCGCACCGTGTCGCGGGTAGATACATCATCGTCTACAACCAGAATCCATGACATACGGCAAGCTCCTGAGACTGGAACGCCACAGAGCGTGAGGCGCAGCCACGAGCAGAGCTATCCCTGGACGCTGTGACGCCAATGAACTAGCAGATCAATCCCACAAGGTGAAAGGTTTCTCGGCGAGCGGGTCGTGTGAGTGAACATCCTCTGCTCCTGGCCCATCCATTGGCCATGGACATATGAAGCACTATAGCATGCTTTCGTACACAAGCACACAGCAAGTTCTCAGTAGATGCGCGTACTCTTCGCGGTCGTCGCGCGGCGATGGCCGAGAACTGGTGAGCGCGACAGCGACTATGGCGTGCGGTGTGTAGATGGTACACTACGAGCGAGGGCAGAAACAGCCGGGTCGCAGTGTGACGGCGTCTGGCGCGCCTGGGCGCCTGGCCATCACTCCGCGTAGCTCATCGCCTGGTTCATCGCTTCGTAACAGTCGCGTGTATCTCTGTATGCGGGAGAACGTCCTCTGACTGGGCAAGACTTTGAAGACGCCGAACTCCTCGCGCTGATTGCTGAGGGAGATGTCGAGGCGCTGGGCACGATCTATGATCGCTATCAGCGAGCCGTCTATGCGCTCTGCATGCGCGTAACCCGCGATCAGGGCGCGGCGGAGGAGCTGACACAGGAGGTCTTCGTTCGGCTGTGGAAGCGCGCGGCAAGCTTCGAGCCAGGGCGGGGGCGCGTCAGCGCGTGGCTGCTGCGTATCGCGCACAACCTCTCGCTGAACGAGGTGCGCCGACGCGCTAGCCGACCGGTAATCGCCTTCGAGGCCGACTGGGAGGTGGAGTCCGGCGGCATCGAAGACCACGATCAGCAAGGCGATCCGGCGATGACGGCCTGGCTGACGGAGCGCGCAGTCGCCATTCGCGCGGCGCTGAGCCAGCTTCCCGCGCCGCAGCGTCAGGCCATTGAGCTGGCCTTTTTTGACGGTTTGACGCAGGCGGAGATCGCCGCTGCGACTGGTGATCCGCTTGGTACAGTGAAGAGCCGTATTCGTATCGGCATGCAACGCCTGCGCGATGCGCTGCTGGCGGCGGGCATAGATGAGGTGAACTGAGAACCGATGCAAGAGCCACATGTGACAGACCTCATCCCTGCCTACACGCTCGGCGCGCTCGAACCCGATGAGGTGGACGCCATCGAGCGACACCTGGCGCACTGTGAATCGTGCAGCGCTGAGGCGCGGCTGAACGCGCGCGTTGGCGATGAGTTGCTGCTGGCGGCCCCACCGCGCAGCGCGCCTGCGCAGGTGCGCGAGCGGCTGCTGGCGCATGTCCGAGCATTGCAAGCCGATGCCACTGAGGCTGCCGAGGCGACCGAGCAGGAGGTGACACCAGCCCCTCCGCTGGGGACGCCTCACGGCGCGCCGCGCTCGTCGAATCCCATCGTACGGGCCTGGCGCGCTGCATTTGGCGACGCTGGCGCCGATCAGGAGACCGACCAGACCCTGCGCGACCTGATGCTCGACCCGCAGTCCGTCGTCTTCCCGGTCGCTGGCACGCCGGATGCGCCCGACGCCTCCGCCCGCCTGATCGCCAGCCCACGGCGCGATGCGGCGGTGTTGCTGGCGAGCGGCCTGCATGCGCCCGGAGCAGGACGCGCCTATCAGGTCTGGCTGCTGCGCAATGGTCAGCCGGTTCCCAACACACTCTTCAACATTGATTGGCGTGGGCGCGGCCTCAGCATC
Organism: Ktedonobacterales bacterium; assembly: GCA_025936795.1. Taxonomy (GTDB): domain Bacteria; phylum Chloroflexota; class Ktedonobacteria; order Ktedonobacterales; family JADMIN01; genus JAKAIY01. Next base: position 6,706 of record JAICSR010000118.1, read on the forward strand.
GTGCGGGTGAGCGGACCGCTGCGCGACTACGACACGGTGGCCGTGACACCAGAGCCAGCGAGTGGCAGCCCTGGCCCCACCGGGCCAATCGTCCTCGCGGGCGCCCTGACGCGCTGAGAGCGGGCGCGACCTCACTTCTGTCCTCGCAAGGCGAGGGGAATTCTACCTGCTCCCCTCTCCTCGCAGGAGCGGGGCTGGGGGTGAGGTCTGGCGCGACGTTCGCTCAGTTCAGCGAGACGGTGAGCTGGTAGGGCGCGACCGTGTAGGTCGTAGGAGCTACCGGCGAGACGATCAGCGTGACATGGCTGATGTCGCCGCCGAAGCTGAGGAAGGTCGCCGACGCCTGCCCCGTCATGGCATCCACTGTCACTTGCTGGATGGAAGGCGCTTTGCCGCCGGGGTGGTAGACGACCGCCTGCACGAGCCACTGCTGTGGCAGCGTATTGTTTGTGCGTGTCCAACCGTTGGCGGTCCAGCCGCTATCCGTGGGGGCCTCGCTCGTATAGCTGATCGCAGGGATGCTCAGCGAGTCGAGCGCAAAGCCCGCATCATGCACCGCGTCGTCCGTTACCGTCTCGAAGCGTAGGCGCAGCTTGGTTCCAGCATATGCGCTCAGGTCCACCGTTTCAGGCGTCCACTGTGGCTGCGCGCCACCGCCGCTCACCCCCGTCATGCCATCGCCGTCATTCTCGCCGTTTGGGTTAGCAGTAGTCGCCGTGCTCGTCGGCAGCGCCGCCCAGGTGGCGCCGCCATCCACCGAGGCCTCGACATAGGTGTAGTCGAAGCCCGGCTCCAGGTTGTACCAGGCGTCGAAGGTCATCTGGATCGGGCCAGTCGTCACGCTGGTCAGGTCCACGGTGCGCGTCAGCGTGGAGTCCATGTTGTCGCCGCTGTTGCTCCACCACTCTGTCTGGTCCGCCCCATAGGGAGTATTGGGGATGACAGTGGTCATCGGCGCGCCGGAGAAATCGAGGTTGAGCGTCAGCGGCGTGTCGCCCATGCTGGCTGGCGAGCGGAAGTCATAGTAGGCGGCGGCATATTGCGCCAGCGATCCGGTGGCCAGGGTGTAGGGATAGCGATTGACCGTGGAGACATGCGCCCGCTCGCCTGGGAACGCCTGATAGGAGTAGGCGCCGCCCGCGATGGTGGGGTCATTCAGCAGATTCGCCACCAGGAACTTCGCATACACGTCGTCGAAGCGGTCGTGCGAGTGTAGCCGCGCCAGCGCCTGATCGAACGCCTGAGGAACCTGGGCGTTGCTCGCCATCAGCGCGCGCAGGGCGGCGTCGCCACCGTAGCGCTCATAGAAGTAATCCATGAAGGCGAAGCCTGCGCCATAGCGCGGCAGGTTGGCATGCGCATCATCGGTCCAGCCGTTGACCAGTGGCGTCTGCGGCGCGTTGAAATACGCGCGCTCCAGCCCGTCGGTTGGCAGGCCGTTGAGCCGCTGGGCCAGCACCGACATGCCTTCGTTCACCCACGAGGGATCACCTGGGCGCGCCCACCAGTGGATCATATGCTGAAACTCGTGCGCCAGCGTGGCGTCGTAATAGGCGCTGCCCGGCGTGGCCCCGCCAGTGAGGTTCAGGTAGATCATCTGGCGCGAGTTCGAGTAGGGATTGATCGCCGTCGGATACTCGTCCGCAGAGGAGAAGTAGCCGCCGACTGGCCCCAGGTTGGTCGCATTGAGCAGGGTGATGCGCGCCTGGTGGTCAGGGCCGAGGTTCCACTGATCGCCAAATGCGGCGCGGTCGCGGTCGTAAGTCTGCGCCTCGAAGCGGTCAGCCGATTGCTTGAGTGCGAGGTAGTTCACGCTGGCGCCGTCCTGCACGTAGACATAGAGGTGCGGCGTCACGTAGTCGAGCCGCGCGCTGATCTGGTGATAGCCCGACTGGTTCGGATTGATGACCCAGAACTGCTGCTCCGCGCCCACTTGCTCATCGAGCGGCGCCTTGGTCGCCTGGCAAGCGATGTGGCCTGGTTGATGATTGATGAGGCGCTGCGTCAGCGTGTAGAGGTCGCGCACCGGGCGCTGTGTCTGGCTGATGATCTGCTCGTTCGAGGCCGCTATCGCCGCCGGATCGGTCGCCGTGGTGGGCGCGATGGTTGGCGGGTTGGTCGGCGCTGTCCACGCTGGACACCCCGGCCCAATCGGCTGCGGGTGCGGCGAGGACGCCCAGAACGAGCTGTCGCATCCACCCAGCATGATCGCCAACACAAGGAGGAGCGGCGCAAGCCTGAATCGCCGTTGTCCCTGACCCATGCGCGTTTCCCCCACTGGCCACTGTAGGCCAAGCCTACGATAATGATGCCATTGTATCAGGATGTTCAGTATGTGCAACGAATTGCGCAGCGCAGACGGGAGCGGAGGGTGAAACTGATGGTGAATGCGCCCACCGAGGCTGCGCGCCAGATCACCGTCGTGCGGCCAGGCGCGCTGGGCGACACCCTGCTGACGGCGCCTGCGCTGGCGCTGCTGCAGCGCTGGGCGCCTGGCGCCCAACTTACCTTGATCGCTCGCGCCGATACGCTGCCACTGGCGTTGGCCAGCGGTCTGGCCGACTGCGCCTGGCCGTGGGACCTGCCCGACTGGGGCGTCCTCTTCGCCAGCCAGGCCGACACGTCGCCGCTGACGCCACGCGCGCGGGCAGCGCTGGCCCAGGCGGATGTCGTCATCGTCTGGGCGCCTGACGGGTCGGGCGCGATTGCGCACACGCTCAGCGCGCTCGGAGCAGGGCAGGTGATCATCGCGCCCGCGCAGCCACCGCCGGACGACAGGGAGAGCGGCGGACCGGTACACGTCGCTGCCTGGCTGGCCAGGACCCTGCGCCCGCTGGGGATCGCGCCGGAGTCAGCCATATCGCTCGCGGCGCTGACGCGCATCACGCCGAGGCTCCAGCCGCCCGCCGCAGACATCGCCCAGGCGGAGACGCTCTGGCGCGCGCTGCGGCTGCCCGCGCGCGTCGTGGCGCTGCATCCTGGCAGCGGTTCGCAGCGCAAACGCTGGCCCGCAGAGCGCTTCGCCGAGGTTGCGCGGCTGGCGCGCAATGCAGGCTATCATCCGCTGCTGCTGGCGGGTGAGGCCGATGCACAGGCGCTGAGCGAGACACAGGCGGCGCTGGCGCGACTGGGTCTGGGGCAAGTCTCGCAGGCGCTGGGCCTGCGGGTAGCGACGCTGGCGGCGCTGCTGGCGCGCTGCGCGGGCTATGTCGGCTGCGATTCGGGTGTCTCGCATCTGGCAGGCCTCGTCGGCGCGCCGACCGTCGCCGTCTTTGGCCCGACTAACCCGGCGCGCTGGTCGCCACTCGGCCCGCGCGTTTGCGCCGTGCGCGCGCCCGACGCTCGGCTCGACCAGCTCAGCGCGGAGGTCGTCTGGGCGGCGCTGCGCTCGCTCCTCAGCGTAAGCGCCCCTGGCGATTGATTCGTCATCTTCCCCTCTCCCGCAAACCAGAGGAGGGGCCAGGGGAGGGGGCCAGCCACGCTACAGAAGTACTACCTATCGGCGCTTGCTGTGGCGCCTCTGCCGCGCCGCTGATACACTAAGCCGTGACGCCCGGAGCGCGCAACCGCGCCAGCGGAACGACGAGCGACAGGGACGAACACCGAATCTGCGAGCAGGCGCCGACGATGGCGCGGCGGCGGTCGGCGCGACAGAGGGAGAGTGGGAACAGCGGGATGAGAC
>JAICSR010000199.1 GCA_025936795.1 Ktedonobacterales bacterium
AGCGGCGGATTCTCCAGATTGTCGCGGTAGAGCAGCAATTGTTTGTAGGCTTCAGTGAGGTTCTTCCGACGTTTCTTGTATTCCCAGGCGAAGTGGCCCTTGTACCAAACATCGGCGAAGCCGTTCCCTCCATCCAGCTTTTCGACGCCACGCTCGAAGGTGAAGAACGCGCCTGTTGGATCCAAATCGGTCGGGGTCTCGTGACCGAGCATGTGGCAGAGATCATTGAAATGCGATTGAGCGGCGGCGCGCTCCGTGAGCGTGATGCCGCGCCACTTGGCGACAAACTGCTGGGGCGTCATGGTGGACGCGCTCATGGCTGCTGCCTGCCTTTCATGGTCAGTCATTCCCTCCCGGAACCCTTGTCAACGTTGGCAAGCGTCCGACAGCCATGCTACACCGCTGAGCGCCTCCTGAGCAAGAAGTCAGCTAAAGACAGGGTAATGGTACAACCAGCTTGAATGGACTGATACACGCATGCTGCTCGTATGTTGAGAATCTGATAGTCAGTAACATGGCTCACGGCAGGCGCGCTGGGGTGTCCGGCGCGTCCGCTGCGGGCAGCCAGACCTCGAAGATCGCGCCTGTGCCCAACTCGCTCTGCACGCGCACCTCGCCGCTATGCGTCTGCGCCGCCCACTGCGCGATGGCCAGCCCCAGCCCGCTGCAATCCCGCGCGGCGTTTGCCTCCGAGGAGCTATGGATTTACAGCCGCAGGGCGCGGCTCGGCGCGGGGGTGTGACCGAAGTGAGATTAGCATGGGGCGGAGGGAGTGGGATTCGAACCCACGAGGCTTGCACCTAGTGGTTTTCAAGACCACCGCAATCGTCCACTCTGCCATCCCTCCGCCGTGTAGTATAGCATACTGCGTCGCGGCGGATGGACGGGTGATGAGCGCGTTGCGTGGCGCTGTGAGGGGTCAGGCCTTCTCGCGCGAGAGGCGCAGCAGCAGGCCGATGATGATGTAGTTCGCCAGCAGCGACGAGCCGCCGTAGGCCACGAAGGGCAGCGGCACACCGGTCAGCGGCATCAGCTTCAGGTTGCCTGCCAGAATGACCACCGTTTGCAGGCCAAACACCGCCGTCAGCCCCAGCGCCAGCAGCTGGTTGAAGGGATCGCGTGAGCGGGCCGCGATGCGCATGCCGCGATAGAGCAGCAGCATGAAGATGGCGATCAGCGCCAGCAGCCCCGCGAAGCCGAACTCCTCAGCGAAGGAGGCCGCCACGTAGTCGGTCGTCGAGGCGGGAACGAAGGTCGGGTGGCCCAGCCCCAGCCCCTGGCCGAAGACGCCGCCGGAGCCGAATGCGACCAGCCCTTGCACGATCTGATAGCTGCTCAGTGGCGGCGCGCCCTGGTAGACATGGATGTCGAACGCCTGCGTAATCAGCGAGACGCGGTCGCGGGCATAGCTGAAGATATTGAAGACGACGACAGCGCCGACGGCGAAAATGCCGCCCAGCATGACGATGTAGCTGAGACGGCCACTCGCAGCGTAGAGCATCGCCAGGAAAACGCCGAGGATCAGCACGGCCAGACCAAGCTCGCGCCCGAAGACGACAATCAGCAGCGCCATGCCCAGCACCACCAGCAGCGGCGCCAGATTCTTGACGGGCGGCAGCGTCAGTGGGCCTAAACGATAGCCGCCATTAGAGAGGATCGTGAGATTCTGGCTGAGATACCCGGCGAAGAAGATGACCAGGCAAATCTTGAAGACCTCGGAGGGCTGGAAGGAGAGACCGCCATTGCCCAGGCTCAGCACGTCGCGGCTCGGCGCGGAGGGGTTGAAGCTGCCCGCGTGCGCCAGTGTCACGGCGACCAGCAGCGCGCCGATGATCGCCCAGGTGTAGGGGTAGTCGCGAATCCAGCGGAGGTCGCGCGTGGCCCAGACGGTGAGCACACACAGCGCCAGCCCAGCGATGACAAAGACAAGCTGCTTCGAGCCGAGCGTATTCTGGTTGAGGTCCGGCCCCAGGCGCAACGCCATCAGCACGCCGATGCTGGAGAGCAGCCCCGCGATGGGCAGCAGCGTCTCATCTGCGTCGGGCGCGACGAAGATCAGCGCGACATGCGCGCCGAGCAGCGCGAGCAGCAAGCCAATCACGGGGGTGAAGGCGTCGAGCAGCGGCAGCTTCTTCGCCGTCAGGTCAATGTGCTGGCCATTCACGAGCAGCAGCATGATGAGGCCTAGCAGCATAAAGAGCGCCGGGAAGAGCAGCAGCCACAGCTCCCGCCAGCGGTAGTTGCGCGCGGCGCCGCCAGAGCCGACCCACGGCTTCGCCGCTGGCGCCGCTGACGCCTTGCCCGTATGCCCCTGCTGCGGTTGGCCTGCGTATGTCATCTCTACCTCGTCTGTGTCTGCTCATTTGCGCCGCTCGAATGGCCGCTCGGCTCTGGCGCCGCCGCACATCGTCCAGCGGCGTTGCTAGGTGGTGAACTTGAAGCGCGAATCGCCGATCTGCAAGGTCGAGCCGGGGCTGACGGCGACGGGCGTCGTCACCTTGTGGCCATCCACGAACGCGCCGTTGCGGCTCTGCGTATCTTCCACCCACAGCGAGCCATCGCGATAGATGATGCGCGCGTGATCGGCGGAGACGAAGCCGCTATCAATCGGGATGCTGTTGGTCGGCGCGCGTCCCAGCGTGGTGATCGGCTCGATGTCGTAGATCGCGCCATTTTGCAGCGGCGCCGAGCCTGGGTCAATGACGATCAAATGACCGACGACCTCGCGCACGCGCGTCTGACCCTGCGCCACGGCTCGGACCTCGTGCCGCAGCTCGCGCCGTGCGACGAAGACGACCTGGAGCACGGCGAGATAGAGCACCACAACCAGCCCAATGCGCAAGGCGAGCAGCGCCTGATAGTCCATCCGCTCAACTACCTCCGCTGGAAGATGAATTCATAGCCACAGACTGAGATGATGTCGCGATCTTGCAAGGGAACCGGGCGCGTGACTTTGGCGCTATTGACCTGCACGCCGTTGACACTCTTGAGGTCGTAGAGCATGAACTGGCCATGCTCGTATTTGATCTCGGCGTGGAAGCGCGAGACACGCTTCTCGTTGACGATGATGTCGTTGGTATTATGCCGCCCAATGCGGATCGTCTGCCGGTCGAGGCGCATCGGCTCGCCGCGCGCGGGCTGCATCAGGGTCAGCCAGGCAGGCGGAATCTGCACATTGGGGTCAGCCGTCGGCAGCGGCGCGGCGATGGCGCCCGCATCCATCGTCTGGGTGGCGTCAGGCCCAGCCATCGCGCCCACGAGCTGGGCGACCTGCGCCGGGTTGCTGAGGACCGCGCAGACGACGCGCCCCGATCCCACTCTGGGATCGCGCTCCACGACCACTTTCAGCGCGCTGCGCAGCAGATAGCCCTGATCGTTGGCGATGCGTTTGAGGTCGAGCGCGAGGCGTTCGTCGAGCGCGGGCGTCCGGGCGCGCAGGGCGTCGTAGTCGCGCGGATTGAGACGCGCAGAGAGCAGGTGCGGCGCGATCTGGCGACCCTGCTCGCTGGTGAGGTTGTCGCTCATCACCTGGCGCAGCGCGTCGAGGACTTCCTGCTCCTGCACGCCGCCCTGGAAGATCGTTTGTACAGTCCCCTGCATGGCGCGGCGCACCGCAGACTCAAAGAAACTGAAGATCCCCATCTCGGCCCTCACTCTACGCGCGTACTGTGCTCGCGCCCCACTCGTTCCGGTCGTACTCGTCGCCGCTATCCCGCTGCGTTGGCGTCCAGCGCCGTCTCGGCGCGGAGGGTCTGCCGCGCATGCTCGCAATCCGTCTGCATCTGCGCGATCAGGGCCTCGACGCTCTCGAAGCGTAGCTCCGCGCGCAGATAGTCAACGAACTCCAGCCGCAGTTGCACGCCATAAACGTCCATCGTCGCATCGAGCAGATACGCCTCGACCTGTCGCCGCGCGCCCTCGCCAAAGGTCGGGCGCACGCCGATGCTGACCACTGCTGGCCACGGCGTCTCGCCGCCCGGCAGGCGCGTCCACGCGGCATAGATGCCGTTCGCTGGAACCAGCTTCGACGGCTCCGGGCGCAGATTCGCAGTGGGAAAGCCCAGCAGCCGCCCGCGCCGGTCGCCACCAACGACCTCGCCTGTCACAGTATACGTATAGCCAAGCGCCGCCGTTGCCTCGCGCATGCGCCCCGCCGCGACCAGCGTGCGAATCGCCGCGCTGAGGTCGCTGAGGCTGTGGCTGTCGGTGTTCTGTGGCGACGCTTCGTCCGCTATGGCGCCCCACGCCACCTGCTCGATGACGATGATCCCGGCTGCCCACAAGGCGCTGATGATCGCGGCGGGCCACACCTGGCCGACAGCTCCACCCCGCTGAGGCTCTCCAAGCAGCGCCTGTACATTGCCCAGGCTGCGCAGCCAGACCAGCGCGCTCTCAGCATCCTGCGGCTCCGGCGGCGTGGGCAGGATGTAGAGCGTCTCGAAGCAGCCGAGCGCGTCGAGCCGGGCGATGCGCTCCTCCAGCGTCGTCAGCCGCGCGGCAGGCGTGTTGTCGTCGCCCGCAGGCGATGGCCAGGGCAGCAGCGCCACCGCGTAACCGTTGTGCGCTGAAGCTAACTCGGCGGCGCGCCTCGCCAGCGCGACATGCCCCCGGTGGACGCCATCCCAGTCGCTGATGGCCACGACCAGCGGGGCGCCATCGCTCGAAGGCGGCGGCGCCTCGCGCTGAATCAGGTACGCTACACGCATCTGCACTGCTCTTCGTTCTGCTCTTCGCTGCTTCCTGCAATCCGTCGCCAGTCTATCACACATCGGCGGCCAGACGGTGTACCCACTGGGACTTTCGCGCGCTGCGGGTTCTGCCAGCATCGCTGGCAGGTGATATGCTGCATGGCAAGCATATCGCGCCGCTCCGAACGACGCGCGGCGCGCATTCAACGTTCCCCAACCTGCGCCTGCGAGGGAGTCAGCATGCCCACTGATGATCCTGCCGATGATCCTGGCGACGCGCCTGTAGCCAGCGCCCCTGAACCACGCGAGTCGCCAGCGCCGCCGCTCACGCTGCACGAGGGCTATACCGAGCGCCTGCGACGGCTGGGAGTGCGGGTCACGCCGCAGCGCCTGTTCGTGCTCGAAGCGATGGAGCAGATCGGCGGACACATGACCGCCGACGAGATCATGCAGTGGGCGGCGCGGCGCTATCCCGCGCTCAACCTCGCCACGGTCTATCGCACACTCGATCTGCTCGTCTCGGTTGGGCTGGTGGCGCAGACAGACCTGGGCGCGGGCGCCGTCCACTATGAGCTGGTGGGCGATTCGCCGCATCATCACCTCGCCTGCGAGCGCTGTGGCTACGTGATCGAGATGGACGAGGCGCTGCTGGCGGACCTGCGCGCCAGGGCGCTGGAGGTCCACGGCTTCCACGCGCAGCCGCGTCATCTGGCGATCTTCGGTCTCTGCCGGGCCTGCTACGACGCGGCGCAGACGGGTTCCTGAGCGGCGGCCCCCAGCCCCTCCCCCGCTGCGGCGGGAGAGGGGAGAACGGAGTTCCTCACACCACGAGGTTGTCGCGGCGCATCCGCAGGATCATCAGCGCGAACTGATACATCACGAAGAGTTCGATGCCAAAGGGCAGGTAGCCGAGATAGCCCAGCAGCGGCATCTCGAAAAGGCGCGGCACCGGGCCACCAAAGAGGTAGGGCTGCGCGTTGATGTAGGGCACGGCATAGCTCCACCCCGGCGACGCCTGCGAGTTCCACATCTCCCAGAAGAAGCCGCAGATGAGCGTGGCCAGTGGCACGGTCACGAAGAAGCGCCAGTCGCGGGCGAGCAGGTGCGCCGACGCCGATTTGAAGCCCAGCAGGTTGCAGATGGGGTCGAGCAGGAAGATCAGGCAGAGCCAGACCAGCGGAAACGCCTGCTGTGGGGTGATGAACGGCAGCGCCAACATCACCACGCCCAGCGCGATCAGCGCCAGCCCTGCCGGAAGTGGCAGCCGTGGCCGTACCTTATCCGCCGCGAGCCGTGGCCGCAGCGCCGGAATCGCCGCGACCAGCTCGACCAACTCCATCACCGCAGGCAGAACCGTGCTGAAGTCGAGCGAGGTCCAGAAGAAGTGGCTGAGCGGCGAATAGGCATGGTCGTAGTGGTATTGCCAGTTCTGCACAGGCACATTCAGCCCCTCGAATATCCACCAGAACGGGCTGGAGAAGAGAAAGAGCGCGACGAAGCGCCGCTTGCTGCGCGCCAGGGGCGACGTGCCGCTGACCGCGACATTCAACCCATCGAGCGTGAGGATGAATCCCAGCCAGAGCGGGAAGAAGGTGTAGGGCCACCAGAAGCCCAGCCGCGCCCACGACGAGCCCCACGCGACGAGGTTGAGGGCCAGGCCAAACCAGGTGTAGGCGGGCAGGCGCGCAAAGAAGCCCCGCCCAGGCGCAGTGGACAGATTTCGCTGGCGCGTCTGGGAGATGTGCGTTGTCGTCATGCAGTGAGCCTACGCTTTATCTCGTGCGCCGCTGCGGGCGCTTCCATTTCAAGGTATGCGCCTTGAACTCGCGTTGCGAGGTCCGGTTCGTTGGCGAAGGCCAGACCGCCGAAGAAGAACAGCGGCTGACGACGCTTCAGCGCGGCCAGGCGCCGCCCGACCTCGATCAGCGTCTCAGCCTGTGGACGCAGCGCCGCCGAGAGCAGCACCGAGGCTGGCCCGACCGCTTCGATGGCGCCGACGAGGCTCTCAAGCTCGACACTCTGGCCCAGATAGACTACCCGCAGCCCAGCGCGGCGCAAGAACAACGCCAGCATCAGCGGCCCTAGCTCATGCAATTCACCTGGCGCACAGCCCACCAGCGCCAGCGGGGCGTCGTCGTTGATCGGCGCGCTGCGGAACAGGCTGGCGAGGCGCTCACGAATCAGCGCAGAGGCGAAGTGCTCGGTCGTCACGGTGATCTCGCCCGCGCGCCAGAGCTGGCCCAGGCGCGTGAGGGTCGGCGTGAAGAGTGAGCGGCAGACCTCCTCGATGCTGTAGATCGCGAAGGCCTGCGCGATGGTCTGGTTGGCCGAGGATTCATCCAGCGTGATGAACTGGCGCAGGAGGGTCGCACTGATGTCACCAAGCGACAGCCTGCCCTCGGCGTGTTCAGCGGCGGCGCCGGGCGCCGACCGCTCGCGCAGCTCATCGGCGTCGCGGGCCTCGGTGGCTTCCGACGCGAGCGGACCGCTGGCGCGGGCGCGACGCGCGCGGCGGCGGGAGGGTTCGAGCGCGCGCAGCAGGGCAATCGCCTGACTGATGGTCAGCCCCGTCTCGACGCGCTCGCGCAGCCACGA
>JAICSR010000344.1 GCA_025936795.1 Ktedonobacterales bacterium
CCAGGAAAGACGTAGACATCCGGCACGAACTCGCTCTGCACATGCCGCCGCACCATGAAAACCTCGATACCGCCTGCCAGACGCTCGCGCGCCATCACGGTCGCGGAGGCGGGCCGGGGCGTCACAGGCGTAGACGTAGCGCCATCGCTGGAAGATGCGGACATGGCAAGGCTCCTCACAGACAGATTCATGAACAGGTTGGCGGCTCATGTGACCGCCGCCAGCGTATCACATCGTGCCAGCGCCTGCCCCCTCCCCAGCTCCTCCCCCGCTGTGCGGGAGAGGGGAGCAGACAGAGTTCCGCATCCCCTAGAGGGCGAGGGAGCAATCGAAGTTCCCTCTCACCTATTAGGAGAGAGGGGGCCAGGGGGTGAGGTTCCCCATGCGCCAGCGTCAGGGCTATGTCCAACGGGCTACGAGCGACGCCTGTTAAAATAGGTAGACTGTCTCATTGAAATGAATGTTCCATTTGGCGTACACTCTCCCTTGTGCGCTCGAAAACCTGCCGCTTCTTGCTCCAGCGGCGAGAACGGTAGAGCGGACACGTTCGTACACGATGGGGAGGGCGCCAGGCATGGCCAATCGCGAGTTTACCATAGCGGATGAAGTCCATTACAACCGACGTGGCCCGATTCGCTGGATCATCTCACATGTGCTGCGTTACAAAGGCTATCTGGCCATCTTCATTGTCGGCACGATCCTGTCTCAGGTGTTGACCGCCATCATTCCCAACCTGATCGGCTCCGCGTTCAACGAGATCGTGCGGCCGCAGCCGAGCATCCCGGCGCTCGGCGTCATCGCGCTGGAGACGCTGGGCATCGTGGGGCTGCTGTTCGTGACGGGGCCAGCGGGCGCCTTTGGCAGCGAGGTGCTGGCCCAGCGGCTCGAACGCGACACGCGCGACGAGTTGTATCTGAGCCTGCTCGCCAAGAGCCAGACCTACCACAACCAGCAGCGTGTCGGCGACATCATGGCGCGCGCCACCAACGATGTGCGCCAGCTCAACCCGATGATCAATCCAGGGGTCAGCCTGATCCTCGACTCGACCAGCGCGCTGGTCATCCCGATTATCTTCATCGGCTTCATCAACTGGCAGTTGCTGCTGTCGCCGCTGATCTTCACGGTGTTCTATATCTTCGCCGTGCTCAACTACACGCGGCGACTGACGCCCGTCACCGCCGACATGCGCCGCCAGTTTGGCCTGATGAACGGCGGGCTGGAGGAGACGATCACTGGCATCGAGGTCGTCAAGTCTACCGGGCAGGAGGAGCAGGAGCGACGCAAGTTCTCGCGGAACGCCAGCCAGTACCGTGACTACTACGTCAAGAATGGCGAGATTCAGGCCCGCTACCTGCCGCTGCTGCTGATCGCCATCGCCATCGTTGGCGGCTTCCTCCAGGCGCTCTGGCTCTTTGGGCAAGGGCAGCTCTCGCTGGGTCAGTTGATCGCTTTTATGGGGCTGATGGCGCTGCTGCGCTACCCCAGCTTCATCTCGATCTTCACCTACTCGCTGGTGCAGCTGGGCATCGCTGGGGCCAACCGCATCCTCACCGTCATGCGCGAGGAGACCGACCTGGACGAAAACACGGCGGGCTACAGCGCCGAGATGCGCGGCGAGATCGCGTTTGAGGGGGTCAGCTTCGCCTATGACACGGGCGGCCCATGGGCGCTGCGCGATGTCTCGCTGCACATCGCGGCAGGGCAGACCGTCGCCATCGTCGGGCAGACGGGAACCGGCAAGACGACGCTGACGAAGCTGGTCAACCGCACGTACGACGCGACTGAGGGGCGGGTGCTGATTGACGGCGTGGACGTGCGCGCATGGAGCCTGGATAGCCTGCGCTCGCAGATCGGCGCCATCGAGCAGGACATCTTCCTGTTCTCGCGCTCCGTCGCCGACAACATCGCGTTCGGGCTGGGCGAAGGGGTCACGCGCGAGCGCATCATCGAGGCGGCGAAGCAGGCGCAGGCGCATGAGTTCATCATGGGCTTCGAGCAGGGCTACGATACGGTCATCGGCGAGCGTGGCGTCACGCTCTCAGGCGGCCAGCGCCAGCGTCTCGCCATCGCGCGGGCGCTGCTGGTCAACCCGCGCGTCCTGGTGCTCGACGACGCCACCAGCGCGATTGATAGCGCCACCGAGGACGCCATCCAGCAGGCGCTACGCGCGGTGATGAAGGACCGCACGACGCTGCTCATCACACCGCGCCTCTCGCAGATTCGCTGGGCCGATCAGGTCATCGTGCTGCGGCGCGGTCAGGTGGTTGCGGTTGGCCCGCACGAGGAACTGCTCAAGAGCAGCGACCTCTACCGGCGCATCTTCAGCCACTACGATAGCGCCCGAACCGACGCCGTGACCGCCGTAGCTGAGTAGGGCATCGGCTGGCGGTTGAAACCGCGCCTGGACGGCCTGCGGGCCGCAAAGTCCGCCTGCGCGGACTAAGGTTTCAACCGCCACCTATCGAGCAAGCTGACGAACGAGGGAGAACATCCGTGGGCTTCATCATGGACGGTCTGGACGCTGAATCCTACGACCGCAACTATCAAGATAGCGACCTGGTGCGGCGCATCCTGAGCTACTTCCGGCCTCAGGGGCACGTCATGCTGCTCGTCTCAGGGATGGTGCTGCTCAGCTCGCTGCTCGACGCCGCCCTGCCGATTCTGATCTCTCACGGCATAGATGTCTACGCCAGCGACCGCAGCCTCACCTCCATCGCCGTGATCGTCACGGTCGTGTTGCTGGCGGGCTGCCTCGCGTGGGTCTTCAACTTCTTCCGCCAGGCGTATACGGCGCGCGCCGTCGGCGCTGTCGTGCTGCGGCTGCGCGAAGACGCTTTCTCCGCCACGCTGGCGCGCGACATGTCGTTCTACGACGAGTATGCGTCGGGCAAGGTCGTCAGCCGCGTCACCTCCGATACGGAAGACTTCGCCACTGTCGTCACGCTCAGTCTGAATCTGGTCAGCCAGATCGTGTTGGTAGCGATTGTCGCGGCGGCGCTCTTCTACATCAGCGTCTCGCTGGCGCTGATCGCCGTCAGCATCGCGCCGGTCTGCTTCATCGTCGCGCTGGCCTTCCGGCGCATCGCGCGTGTCACCACGCAGAAGGCGCGGCGGGCGCTGGCCAGCGTCAACGCGCTGGTGCAGGAGACGATGAGTGGCATCTCGGTCGCGAAGAGCTTTCGTCAGGAGCGCGCGATCTATGGCGAGTTCACCACCGTCAATCAGCGCTCATATGTGGTCAATCTGCGCCAGGGGCTGACCTTCACCGCGATCTTCCCGCTGCTCAACACCATCGCAGGCCTCGGCACGGTGATGATCGTCTATTTCGGTGGCATGCAGGCGGCCAATCACAGCGTCTCGCCTGGCTCGTGGTTCCTCTTCGTCTCGGCCATCGAGTTGTTCACCGTCCCGCTGACCGGCATCGCCAGCTTCTGGAGTCAGTTCCAGCAGGGGCTAGGCTCAGCCGAGCGCGTCTTCGCGCTGGTGGATGCGACGCCGCGCGTGCAGCAGACGGGCGACGAGGCGGTTTCTGCGGTGCGTGGCGAGATCACCTTCGAGCGCGTCAACTTCGCCTACACGCCCAATGAGCCGGTACTGACGGACTTCTCGCTGCACATTCCTGCCGGGCAGACGGTGGCGCTGGTAGGCCACACGGGCGCTGGTAAGTCTACGCTGGGCAAGCTGGTGGCGCGCTTCTACGAGTTCCAGTCGGGGCGCATCCTGATTGATGGACGCGACATTCGCTCGCTCGATCTGATCCAGTATCGCCGCCAGTTGGGCGTGGTGCCGCAGTTGCCATTCCTCTTCAATGGCACGGTCTTCGACAACATCCGCTACGTGCGCCCCGACGCCACGGATGCGCAGGTGGAGGAGGCGGCGCGGCGCGTGGGCGGCGGCGACTGGCTGGAGGCGCTGCCCGATGGCTTGCAGACCGAGGTGGGTGAGCTGGGACGCGGCCTCTCGCTGGGGCAGCGACAGCTCGTGGCGCTGTCTCGGCTGATGCTCCAGCGCCCGGCTATCCTGATTCTGGATGAGGCGACTGCCAGCGTAGACCCGCTGACCGAGGAGCAGATTCAGGAGGGGCTGGATGAGGCGCTGGCCGACCGCAGCGCGCTGGTGATTGCGCATCGGCTCTCGACGGTCAAGCGCGCCGACCGCATCCTCGTGCTCGACCACGGACGCATCGTGGAGGAAGGCACGCACGACGAACTGCTGGCGCGCGGTGGCCGCTACGCCCAGCTCTACAACACCTACTTCCGCCACCAGAGCGCCGACTACGTGCCCGGCAGCGGCTTCGTCGCCGTGGCCGAGGGCGTGGCGCCCGACCTCACTGGCGAGGGTGTGACGATCTAGCTGCTACGCGAGCGAGAGTACGAGCGCGATGAGCGAGGCGACCTCACGGCGCCGTGAGGTCGCTCGGCGTCACGACCCTCAACCCAGCAATGCGCTGAAACGCGCTGTCATTCGTGATGAAGGTCGCAACGCCCGCTTCCAGCGCGGTCGC
>JAICSR010000382.1 GCA_025936795.1 Ktedonobacterales bacterium
ATCAGCACGCGCCCGTTTTCGGCGTCCTGTATGACGGCGGGCAGCAGGCCGCCGCTTTTTTCCCAGTCCAGCGTGTTCGCGTCCGTCATCGTCTCACCTTTATGCCTTGTTCATGCAGATAGTTTTTCAGTTGCGGGCATCAACCGGGCGCTAACCGCTACCCGTACAATGCAAGCGCTGACTGGCGCGCCAATGGGACGTGCCCTAGTGCTGACGCAGTGGCGTGAAGTACGCTCCATGCGTGACATCCGGGCGGCGCTGGATGTGCAATCAACCCTGTTGGGCTACCCGATGTTCGAGACGGTTGTGCCATACGATGACCATATAGAGCAAGCGCACATCTCCCTTGTGAGTGGCGGCCTCAGAAACGTCTTCGGCTGGCGGACGAGTGGCGCCGCTAGCGCCTACAGAAAAGTGACTGACGAGCTGGTGCGGAAGGTAGGATAGTAGAATGACCACCGCAGCGACGACTACGACGAAACCACCCACGTATGCACAGCGAGCCGCTGCCGCTGCCGTGCAGGCCAATGAACGCTTCAGCTACACTGATGAGAAGCGCATGCAGGCGGCGCTTAGCGAGGTCGCGCTTGATGAGATGAGTCGTAACCCGGCCTTCGCTGTGCGAGTGCGCAACCGCTATGACGAGCTGGCGCCGCAGAAGGCGCCGAAGCCTGATAAAGCGCCGAAGCCTACGAAGCCGAAGCTCGTCCCCATCAAAGAATTTCCCGGCTTCCAGCTCGATGCGACCCGCCCGCTCGATCCGTGGTTCATCATCGAGTACTTCGGGGAAAACCAACTCGAGACGGCGCTGCGGATGCAAACCATTGGCAACCTGCGCAAATCCATAGCTGTCGTAGAGGAACGGTTTCCAGGCACGACCCCGAAAGGCAAGCTGACGAAGGAAATCGCCATCAGCTACATCTTAGAGCGCGTGCTTGGCTGATAGACGACTTTACTGACTACACTGCCCTCCCTGACGTCACATAGCAAGCGACTGCCCGACCTGCTCTCCAGCAAGCCGGGCAGCGCGCTATCAGGAGACGTTTTCGCGATCAGTCGCGATGCTTGGAGCCGTTGTTGTCAACGACGTTCCATAGGCTAGCCGCGTTGACGTTTGCGCCCGAATACAACACCTTGTCACCAGCGGATGAGAGACCGCCATTGACGGCGGCCATGCCAGTGGCGGGCGAGTCTGACGGCTCATTGCAGTTGTCCGTCACAGCCCCACAGGTGGTTCCAGAGGTTGGCGCAGAGGCGGTCATGAACACACCATGCGCCAGGTTGTCCGAGCCATACGAGGTCGAGATGTAGTCGCCGACCATGCGCCCCTGGCTGGTATTGGCGGTCCAGGTGACGTTGAATGGCCCGGCTACCGCCGTCTTGGCGCTCCATGTACTGCCACCATTGGTGGAGGAGATGAAGCCCACATCCAGCGTGCAGCTCGTGCGGCAGTTAGAGACCGGATAGTAGTAGTAGGTCAGGCCCAGCTGGGCGCTGCCGCCCGATGTGCTCTTGTTCACCGCCAGGCCAGGGAGGAAGTCATCTACCCCGCTGCCCACCGCGTCAGCCGGGACTCGGCTCACCGCCGACCAGCTTGTGCCAGTGCTATTGAGCGAGTGGCTGATGACGAGGTCATTAGCCTTGCAACTGCGCTCAAAGCGGCAGTCTGACCAGACCACATAGACTGTGCCTGCGCCATCAATCTCGGCGGTGGGCAACGCGCCAGAGCGTATGCTCCCCGCGTCGGTGTGGTGGTTGATCGTGGCGATCGTCGTGATCGTCGTCCACGAGGCGCCGCCGTTCGTCGAATGGAAGGCGCCGACCGCTGTCTCGTTGGCATTGTCGGTCGGGACGATTACCGTGCCGTCGGGGCGCACGAGTGGCTGGCCACCGATGACGCCCTGGCCGTTGGTAGTGGCCGCGCCCCACGTCAGACCGCCATCAGACGAGACGCTCATGTGCAGCAGATTTCCTGCCCCATTGTCGTCCCATTCCGTGTAGCAGTTGCCATAGAATGGGCTGCTGGCGGAGTCGTCGCAGACGATCCAATTCTTATCGGGGCTGCTGCTCGAATTCTCCGTCACGACCGGATTGCCCCAGGTGAGGCCGCCATCGGTCGAGCGGCTCGTCACCACTGCGACGCCATGCGCCCCGCCCGATTCCGAGAGCACCAGCGAGGAGATCATCCAGACGCCGTGACGCGCGTCATAGGCGACGGCGGCATCCGTCGCTCGGTCGTAAGCGCCGCCGCCAGCGTATTTGGTGACGCCGGGCAGCAGGCCGCTCGTCCAGCTTGCGCCGTTGTTGGTGGTGGTGGCGAAGCCGATGGCGCACGCGCCGCCATCAAAGATGCGGGCCACCTGATAGGCGGCGACGATGGTCGAGCCATTCGAGTAGGTGTCAGGCTCGACCTCAGTGTGGTGGGCAGTCGCAGTTGATGCGGTACAGGTCGCAGCAGTGAAGGGGTCGGTGCTGAGTTGCGTGAGGGTCGCATTAGCGTGGACGGGGCCAGACGCCGCGACAGTGAGAACAACGGTCAACGCAGTGGCCAGGATGGATGCGCCAACGGATCCTAGTGGCGCTCGAGGTCGTCCGTCGCCAGATGCCTTCGACAACATGCGCGGTACTCCTTAAACCTTGGGCCAAGTGCGCGGCAAGACTCAGGTTGCCTGCCGTGGCGAATCTCATACCATACAGGCGACGACGTTGTCAATGGGTCGGCGAGGTTGAGGAATCGGCGCTGCGTGGGCGCAAAAGCAGGCGGCATGCGGATAGAGTGGAACGTGGCGGCATGTGGCGTCTAAATAAATCGGTAGTTTGGCGTAGAGGCGCTGACGGTCGACGTGAGTGGAGGGTGAGCGCCAGCGCTGGTGAACGAGGAGAGGGTGGGCGGCGAGGGATTTGAACCCCCGACCTTTTGCGTGTAAAGCAATTGCTCTGCCGCTGAGCTAGCCGCCCGCTTGTGTTGGCCGACGCGCATGCCACTGCACGCCGCGCCAAATGCCGCGACGCGCTGGGGCGCGCATCGGGCCAGCGTCGCTGGCGAGCGCTTCAGCGCGTCGTCGTGCGGTGTGTGACGGTGCCTCCGAGTGGACTCGAACCACCACGCCCTTGCGGGCACAGGCCCTCAACCTGCTGCGTATACCATTCCGCCACGGAGGCTTAGCGCCTTCGAGCTTCTCGCTCGTTAGCGTACATCAGTATACAAACCCTGCGACCCCATGTCAAGCGCGACCGGGCAGGCAAGCGGCGAGGGCGTCGTCGCTTCCTCGCGCCGCCTGTGGTAGGCTGTGCCTGAGCCATGAGGCAGCATGATCGTGGCTGTAGTGCGGTCGTTTCACGGCTGGAGGCGTAGGCGCATGGCGTTGATCGTTCCTTCGATTCTCTCGGCGGACTTTGCCCGGCTGGGCCAGCAGGTGGAGGAGGCGCAGGCAGGCGGCGCCGACCGCATCCAGATTGACGTGATGGATGGGCGCTTCGTGCCGAACATCACCGTCGGGCCGCTGGTCGTGGAGGCCGTGCGCCGTTATACCACACTGCCGCTCGAAGCGCATCTGATGATCGTCGAGCCGGAGCGCTACGTCGAGGACTTCGCCCGCGCGGGCGCCGACATCATCATCGTGCATCAGGAAGTCTCGCCCAACCTCCATCGCACCGTGCAGCAGATTCATGCGCTGGGCAAGCGCGCGGGCGTCGCCATCAACCCCGCGACGCCACTGGCCGCCCTGCAAGAAATCCTCAGTGATATTGACCTCGCCCTCTGCATGACGGTCAATCCCGGCTTTGGCGGTCAGGCGTTCATCCAGACGATGCTCGGCAAGATCGAACGGCTGCGCGCGATGATTCAGCAGCACGGCGGGCGCTGCGATCTGGAAGTGGATGGCGGCGTCTCCGCTGAGACAGCGCCGCTGGTCACACGCGCGGGCGCGAAT
>JAICSR010000015.1 GCA_025936795.1 Ktedonobacterales bacterium
CATCAGCGCATGGTACACTGGATACGCAGGAGGAACGAAGCGGCGCGGGCCCTGCGCGCTCTTCGCCGGGCCAGCGTGAGTGAGAGACGAGGCCGCCATGACCGAGGCCAGCGGAGAGCCTGCGGAGTCAGCGAACGAGTCAGCGAACGAGTCAGCGAACGAGTCAGCGAACGAGTCAGCGAACAAGCCCATGCGCCAATCGCGTGCGCCGAAGCGCGACGCCGACCAGATCTCGGCGATCATGCGGCGTGTGCATGGCCGCGACACGACGCCGGAGGTACGGCTGCGACAGGCGCTCTGGGCGCATGGTCTGCGCGAGGACGCGGCCACCGATACGGCGGAGAGCCTGCCTGGCAAGCCCGATATCGTGTTCAGCGACGCGCGGCTAGCGGTGTTTGTGGATGGCGACTACTGGCACGGCAATCAGTGGCGGCGGCGGGGCAAAGCCGCGCTGGAAGAGCAGTTCGAGGCTTCGGCGGCGGAGGCGCGCGCCTACTGGTTGCGCAAGATTCGCCGCAACATGCGCCGCGACTGTGAGACGAGCGCCACGCTGCTCCGCCAGGGCTGGACCATCCTACGCCTGTGGGAAAGCCAGATCGCCGCTGATAGGGAGGGATGTGTGCGCGTCATCGCCGATACGCTAGACGCCCAAGGACAAGGCGCAACCGCCACTGCGCAGGGTACGCCAGATGGGCTGCGCGGGCGACTGGCCGCGAAGACCTGCGCGGAGTTCTTCGCGGGCATCGGTCTGATGCGGCTGGGTCTGGAACGGCAGGGATGGCGCGTCACCTTCGCCAACGATATTGACGAACGCAAGCGCGCGATGTATCTCGCTCACTTTGGATCTGACGACGCCGAGAGCGGCGGCGCGGGCCACTTCGTCCTCGGCGATGTGCATACGCTGCCGGTAGAGCGGGTACCGAGCGTGACGCTGGCGACGGCGAGCTTTCCCTGCAACGATCTCTCGCTGGCGGGCGCGCGGCAGGGGCTGGCGGGCAAACAATCCTCGGCCTTCTGGGGCTTCATCCGCATCCTGGAGGAGCTTGGCCCACGGCGTCCGCCACTCACGCTGCTGGAGAATGTGCCAGGCTTCCTCACCTCGCATGGCGGCGCGGACTTCACCAGCGCGCTCCAGGCGCTCGACGCGCTGGGCTATGTGGTTGATGTCTTCCAGCTCGACGCCGCGCACTTCACACCGCAGAGCCGTCGCCGCCTGTTCGTCGTCGGCGCGCAGGCCAGCCTGCTCGATTCCGCGCCCGAACCAGTACCAGCGCTGGCGTCCAGCGCGACACGGCCGCAAGCGCTGCTCGACGCGATTGCGGCCAACCCCTCAGTGCGCTGGCGCGTGCGCACGCTGCCGACGCCACCGCAGCGCGAGCAGCGTCTTGCAGACATCCTCGACGAGCTGGCCGACGACGCGCCCGCGTGGTGGTCGGAGCAGCGCGCCAGCTATCTGCTCAGCCAGATGAGCCCGCGCCACCGCGCGCTGGCCGATGCGATGATCGCTGGAGAGCAGTGGAGCTATGGCGCCGTCTTCCGCCGCATGCGCCAGGGTCACTCGATGGCCGAGCTACGCGCAGACGGGCTGGCGGGCTGCCTGCGCACGCCGCGCGGTGGCAGCGGGCGGCAAATCCTCTTCAAGGCGGGCTTCGGGCGCTACCGGGCGCGGCTGCTGACGGCGCGTGAGGCGGCGCGGCTGATGGGCGCTGGTGAGTTTCGCATCTCCGGCTCGCTCAACGATGCGCTCTTTGGCTTCGGCGACGCGGTCTGCGCCGACGCCATCGCCTGGATCGCCACCTATTACCTCGACCCGCTCGTCAATGAGTTGATACGCGGGGCGCCGTTGCGCGCGGAGGCTGCGCCTGCGACAATAGATGCGCGCTGAGGCGCATTGGGGGAATGCCCCCTCCCCTGGCCCTCCCCCCGCTCTGCGGGAGAGGGGAACATCTGGAAAGCCCCTCTCTCGCCGCAGCGGGGGAGGGGTTGGGGAGGGAGCGGCTAGCAAGACGGATGAGCAACGGCATGAGCGACGACTGGAAGGACATCACCACCACAGCGGACGACCCGAACGGCCTGCGTGGCAAGCGTGTGCTGGTGATGGGGCTGGGGCTGCTGGGCGGCGGCGTGGCGGCGGCGCGCTATGCGGTGGGGCAGGGAGCAGCCGAGGTGACGGTGACGGACCTGCGCTCTGAGGAGATGCTGGCGCCAAGCATCGCGCGGCTGGCGGGCCTGCCAATTCGCTATGCGCTGGGGCGGCACGATCCCGATGACTTCCGCCAGGCTGATGTCGTCGTGCGCAATCCGAATGTGCGGCGCGAGTCGCCGTTCCTCGCCATTGCGCGTGAGGCAGGCAAGCGCATCGAGATGGAGATTGCCTGGTTCTTCCGCGCCTGCCCCGGCAAGATCGCTGGGGTCACTGGCACGCGCGGCAAGAGCACCACCACGCTGCTGCTCCACCACATCCTCAGCGCCGCCGGATGGGAGCCGCTGCTGGGCGGCAATCTCGGTGGCATCGAGACGCTCTCGCTGCTGCCACAGATCACGCCCGGCCGCTGGACCGTGCTGGAGCTGGGCAACTGGATGCTCGAAGGGCTGCATACCGTGCGCCGCAGCCCGCAGCTTGCCATCTTCACCAACTTGCTGCCCGACCACCTCGACGCCTACGACTCGATGGAGGACTACGGGCAGGCCAAGACCAGCATCTTCCGCTACCAGCGCGTGGGCG
The DNA here is from genome assembly GCA_025936795.1 of Ktedonobacterales bacterium. GTDB lineage: Bacteria > Chloroflexota > Ktedonobacteria > Ktedonobacterales > JADMIN01 > JAKAIY01. The sequence goes on from JAICSR010000015.1 coordinate 2,726, forward strand.
ACGCCGCGCTCTTCAACGCCGACAACGACTACAGCCGTCGCTTTGCAGGTGAGGCAAGCGGCGACGCTGCGGTCTGGCTCTATAGCGCCGAGCAGGGCGCCAGCTATCCACGCGCGCGGCCAGACGAGATGCGCCCCTTCCGCTACGCCGACGCCATTCGCCTGCGTGGCGCGCACAACCTGGCGAATGTCCAGGCGGCCACGCTCGCAGCGGAGTTGCTCGGCGTCGCTGAGCCAACGATTCGCGCGGAGGTAGAGTCGTTCGCTGGCGCGCCGCATCGGCTGGAGGTTGTGCGCATGCTCGACGGTGTGACCTGGGTCAACGACAGCGCCAGCACCGCGCCCGTCGCAGGGGTCGCAGCGCTGCGCAGCTTCAGCGAACCGATTGTGCTGATCGCGGGAGGCAACACCAAGCAGCTTGATCACAGCGAGTGGGTTGAGCAGGCCGCTGTGCGCGCCAGGCGCATCATCTTGCTGAAGGGCAGCGCCACCGAGACCTTCGCGGCTGATCTGCGAGCGGCTGCGGCGCGCCAGGGCAAGGCTGACCCCATCGAGGCGATCTACGACGACTTCGCGGCGGCCATCCAGCGCGCCCGCGAGTTAGCCGCGCCCGGCGATGTCGTGCTGCTCTCACCGGGCTTCACCAGCTTTGGCCTGTTCCTGCACGAGTTCGACCGCGGCGACCAGTTCCGCGCGCTCGTCCAGGCGCTGCCAGAGTCGCCCGAAAACCGCTAACGGCGCAATACTTCAACCCTTGCGTCCGGCGACCGTGAAGTAGACGCCGTACTCAAGGAAGGTTCCGTCCGCGTCGCGCCGCCGCCACTCGGCGATCAGCTCTTCGGCCTCCGCCGCCGACACGAGGTTGTGCTGGGTCGCTCGATCTACCAGCCGTAGCGGATAGCTCGACAGAGTGGCGCTCTGGGCGACCGTCGGCATGCTACGGATGTTGGTCAGCCCAGCCTGCAAGAACATCTCTGGCAGGTAGCGTCCGATGCGCCCGTGGCGCACATGCTCACAGTGCCACAGGCTGAGCCGCCGCACGAGATCATGCTGGCTGGCATGGTAGATCAACGTCTCCAGGTCTGGCTCTGTCACCACCACCACCCCACCCGCGCGTGTGACCCGCGCCATCTCGGCGAGCGCCTGGATGGGGTCGGCGCTATGGATCAGCACACGCTCAGCGCGACAGCCATCGAACGACGCGTCGGCGAAGGGCAGATGGAGCATGTCACCCTGAATGAACTCGCCAGGGTAGCGCTTTCCGGCGGAGAGTTCTCTGGCTTTGGCCAGCATCGCCTCGCTGTTGTCCAGGCCGACAACCGCGCCCGATGCGCCAACTAGCGCCGCGAGCGAGCGCACATCGTCGCCAACACCGCAGCCCACATCGAGCAGGCGCATCCCCTCGGATGCGCCCAGCAGATCGTAGCTCAATTGTTGGCGTGCGCTGACACCCTTGCCCGTCATGCGCATCAGGAAGCGCACATACGCCTCCGGGTGCGCAGCGGCGTCCACATGGTCAAATTCACTCCGCGAGCGGCCTGGCTGAGGCAATGGGGAAGGGGTGGTCAAAGGGGAGCCTCGCTTTCATCACGATGGAGAGAGCTGCTGGCAAGCGGAAGCATCAGACGCAGCGCGACCGTATGCGCAGGTCGGGCGCCGCGCCATTCAGGGCTACCACTCGTCGGCCCAGGGGAGCGCGTCGTTGAGCAGCAGCGCCTGCGCGGTCTCGCCCGAGCGGATGACGCCTTCGCCCTCTGGCACGATCAGCAGCGCGGTGGCCCCTTGCAGCGATGAGATGAGGTGCGAGTCCTGCGCGCCAGTCGTGCGAGCGACGAGTTGGCCTGCGCGCGAAGCCAGCCGCACGCGCACGAACTGTCGCCGATCGGTGCGGCGTTGCTCAGCGCCCTCCAGCGTCACTGTGACGACGGGCCGCTCCACCTGCGCCGCGCCGAGCATCCGCCGGATGGCCGGACGGCCAAATAGCTCGAACGTGACCGCCGCCGAGACGGGATTGCCCGGCAAACCCAGCAGCGGCGTCTGGCCGAGGAAGCCGAAGGCCAGCGGCTTGCCAGGGCGCATCCGCACGCGCCAGAACTCGACCGCGCCCTGCTCGCTGAGGATCTGCTTCACCAGATCATAGTCGCCAACTGAGACGCCACCCGAAGTGAGGATCAGGTCGTAGCCCTGCGCCTGCGTCAGCATCGCGCGCAGCTCCTCCGCGCGGTCCGGCGCGATGCCTAGCGCGACCGGCTCAGCGCCTGCACGGGTGACAGCGGCGATCAGGTAGGGGGTGTTGCTGTTGTAGATCTGGCCGGGCCTCAGCGGCTGCCCCAACGGCGCCAACTCGTCGCCCGTCGCCAGGATCGCCACACGTGGGCGGCGGCGCACATGCACTGGCGAGACGCCCAGCGAGGCCAGCAGCGCGATCTCCGCCGGGCCAAGCTCCGCGCCTGCCCGCGCCAGCAGCATGCCGGGGCGCACATCTTCGCCAACGTGGCGGATGTTGGTTCCCGCCGCGACGGGCTGGCGAATCGTCACCCAGCCATCGGCCACCTCGGTCAACTCCTGTTGCAGCGCCGCGTCGGCTCCGTCAGGCAGCGGCGCGCCTGTCAGGATACGGATCGCCTCGCCGGGCTGAGCAACGCCTGCATAGACACTGCCCGCTGGAACCTCGCCGACGAGTCGCAGCCGCACGGGCGCCTGCGCGCTCGCGCCCTGGGTGTCCGCTGAGCGCAGCGCGTAGCCATCCATCGCGGAGTTTGCGAAGGGCGGCGAGGACTCCTGCGCCAGCGCGTCTTCCGCCAGCACGCGGCCCAGCGCCTCTGTCAGCGGCGCCTCCTCGGCCTCCAGCGGCGTGAATCCCGCCAGCACACGCTCGCGCGCCTCCTCAACTGTCAGCATCCGTCTCACCCTCCGCTCTGTCGCTCTGCGGCCATTCTGGCGACGGGGACTCCATCGCATCTCCTGCTCTCTGTGAGAGTATAGCGCGCGTCGTGTCGCTCCGGCGCGCATGCCACGGCGCAGACGGAGGCGCCCAGCAGTCCCGAAGGACGACTGAGCGCCTGATGATGGACGAACCATGTCCACCGAGTCGCGCAGAATCAGGCGGCGCGTTATTGGCCGCTCAACTCAGGATGGTCTTCAATCGTGCCGCGCCAACCACCGGTCGCGTTCCCCTGCCGCTCGATCAGGTCCTTGAAGCGGTCGAGATCGCCTTTGACCTGGCGGTCCAGGAAGCCCAGCGCCGCGCCTGCGCTCTCGACAGCCCCTTGTGGTTCATATTCGAGTTGAAGCATGACGCGCGTCGCTGAGTCGCTGAGGCGGTGGAACGTGACGACGCCTGCATTCATGTCGCCAGAGATGCTACGCCAGGCGATGCGCTGGTCGGGAAGCTGCTCGGTGATCTCAGCGTCCCACTCCTGTGTCTTGCCACCAACCTTCGCCTTCCAGTGCAGGCGCTTATCACTCAACTGCGTGACCTGCTCCACACCATCCATGAACTGTGGGAACAGCTCAAACTGCGTCCACTGGTTATAGACCTGTCGCACAGGCGCGTTAACATCTACAGCATGTTCCGCCTTTGCCATATCGCATACTCCTTTGCGAATAGCGGCGCGGATTCCGTGCGTCCGCGCCCGGCGATAGGGTGACGCAAGTTCAGCGCCAACAGCGGTCAGATGGCAGCGCCACGGCGGTTACGCCTAATCGCACGACAAGCCACGCGATCAGCTCTATCAGGTCTCTATCAGCTATGCGCCGCGTAGAGCGCGAAGTGCGAATAGGTCGCCTCGACGCCGTGGTTGAGGACGATCACGCCCGCGCCGCCGTTGATTGGGCCGTCGTTCCTGAGCGGCGCGGAGCCGATGTAGCCGCCATTGACGAAAAGCAGCGCCTTGTAGCTGTCGCCCAGCGCGACCACGGCGAGCGTATTGGTGGCGCCGTCGCCGCGCTTCACCTGTGGCGCATAGCCACCGCTGATGAAGGTCCACTCGTTGTGGTAGTACCAGAGGTAATACTGGCCATCGGGCGAGAGGAAGAAGGCGTAGTATTCTTTCTCGCCATTGCCCTGGTCGGTGACGAAGAAACGCATGCCTGCCAGGTCACCGCCCACGCCGGAGGTGATGGTCATCGTCACCTGCTCCACGTAGTCGCCTGCGGGCGCAGCGATCGGCGCATCCGTCGCGACGGGCTGCGAGGTGATGGTATTGACGATGTGGAGCTGGTGGTCGGAGCCGAAAAAGACCTGACCCTTCGCCAGCGACCAATGCGCGCTATTTGACGCGAGGGCATCGCTGAAGAACGGCGCCTGCCCAGTGAAGCCCTGCAATTGCGCCTCAGCCTGGCGTCCCTCCGCAGTAGTGCTCAGGTCGACGCCACTCGTGATGGTTGGCGCGGCGTTCGGCCCCTCGAAGCCAGTCAGCGTCGTGCGGACGGCGCCAGACGCGCCATTCAGCGCAAACACACTCACGGCGCAGGTCAGCGCCGCAATCAGCAGCGCGGCCATCGTCGCCAGCGCCAGCGGGCGCCAGAGCGACGGAGGCGGGTCGGCGGGCAGCCCTGCCGACGTAGAATCGCTGCGCTGGCGTCCCTTGGAGGGCGCGGGAGCGTTGGTCGCGCGACGACTCGCCCCCAGCCGGGCGAACTCGCTCGTCACGCCGCCGACCACGCTCGACTGCGCCTCCGCCAGTGCGCCATCCAGCGCCCGCACGAACGCCTCGACCGAGGGGTAGCGCTGCGCTGGCTGCTTGGCCAGCGCCTGCGCCAGAATGTCATCCAGGCTCGCAGGCGCGTCGGGATTCAACTGCGTGACGGGCGGTGGCTCGACGTTGGCAAGCTGGCTCAGCAGTGCGGCGCCCGCGCCCATCAGCGGTGGTCGCCCAGTCAGCAGGTAGTAGACCAGCGCAGCGAGGGAATACTGGTCACTGGCGGGCGTTGGCGCTCCGCCCAGTTGCTCTGGCGCGGCAAAGAGGAGCTGGCGCTGCATCCAGTCATCCTGTCCGGCGGGCGCCCCGTTCGCCAACAGTCGCGCAGCGAGCGTGGTCATACCGCCCTGGCCGAAATCGCTGACGATGGCGATGGGGCTGCCACGCGGCGAGGTGCGCACGAAGACATTCGAGGGTTTGAGGTCGCCATGCGCGACACCGCTAGCGTGGGCGGAGGCCAGCGCGTGGCCGATCTGCGTGGCGAGCCGCGCAACCACGCCGGGCGAGAGTGGCAGCGCCAGCGATTTGCCCGCCTCGCGCGCCAGCGTATCGGCGAGCGAGCCGCCGGGCGCCCAGGCCATCAGCACGCCGAGCAACTCGCCCTGGCTGGCGGCGCCATAGAGCGGGATGATGTGCCGCTCACCCAGCGCAGCGACACGCTCGCACTGCGCCAACACCTGCTGCGTCAGCGAATCACGCGCGCCCGGCCGCAGCACTTTGATGGCGACCTGCTGTGGCGGCGCCTCGCTGTCTGCTGGCTGCTGGGCGGACGCCACGCGCTCGGCGCGGTAGACATCCCCCAGGCCAGCGCCACCCAGCCAGCGGACCAACTGGTATGGCCCCAGCGTCGTTCCTTCCAGGCCTGGTCCGGTCACAGCCGCCTCCCATCGCACAATGCGTCGCCGCGCGGCAGCCAGCGGCTCCCCATCGTTCCGCTGGCCCGCATCTGGCGCGCTCTGCGATTGGCAGTATAGGGGCAAGAGCGGGCGTGGCGCAAGCGCGCTGGGCAAGATGTCGTGGCTGCTATACTGATAACGTTATCTCGGTTATCTCGCGCCGTCCGTTCTCGACCGCCATGCTCATCGTCGAACATCAGCGCCAGGAGCTAGACCCGTGGAACTCTCACAGCGGCTGCGCAGCCTGCCGCCCTACCACTTCGCCGCCTACAATCGCAAGATCGCCGACCTGCGCGCCAGCGGCGTAGACATCATCAATCTCTCGATTGGCGATCCCGACCTGCCGACCCCTCCAGAGGTTCTCGCCGCGCTGATCGAGAGCGCGCAGGAACCCGCCAATCAGCGCTACCCTGGCTATGAGGGGATGCTCGCGTTGCGCGAGGCATTCGCGGCGTGGTTTGCGCGTCGCTTCGGCGTTACACTGGACCCCAACCGCCAGATGACCACGCTGATTGGCTCCAAAGAAGGGCTGGCCCACCTGCCAATGGCAGTGATGGACGCGGGCGATGTCGCGCTGATGCCCAACCCCGCGTACCCCGTCTATCCCACCGCTGTCGCACTGGCGGGCGGCGTCTGCTACGACCTGCCGCTCGACGCCGAGCATGGCTGGCTGCCCAACCTCGCCGCCATCCCGGCGGATACGCTTGCGCGGGCCAAGACGCTCTGGCTCAACTATCCCAACAACCCGACCGGGGCTGCGGCGCCACTCGCGTTCTTCGAGGAGGCCGTGGCCTTTGCACGCGCGCATGATCTGCTGCTGATTCATGACATGGCCTATGCCGAGGTACGTTTTGATGGCGCTCGCCCCGCCAGCATCTTGCAGATTCCGGGGGCCAGCGATGTCGCCGTCGAGTTCCATTCGTTCTCGAAGGCGTACAACATGGCGGGCTTCCGGCTGGGCATGATGGTGGGGAACACGCTCGCCTGCGAGGGGCTGACACGACTGAAGAGCAACATTGACACGGGCATCTTCCGTCCGCTCCAGATCGCCGCCATCCGCGCGCTACAGCTTCCCGACCAGTGGATTGACGAGCGCAACGCCATCTACCAGCGGCGGCGCGATACGCTGCTGGCGGCGCTACGCGACCTCGGCCTGCGAGTCGAGACGCCAGAGGCAGGACTATACCTGTGGCCAGAGACGCCGCAGGGTGAGACGTCCGCCGAGTTCGCGCTGCGCATGCTTGATAGCGCCGCCGTCGCGCTGACGCCGGGAACCAACTTCGGCAGCCGAGGCGAGGGCTACCTGCGCATCACCCTCACCGCGCCCGACGCGCGCATCGCCGAGGCGGCCACACGCCTGCGCACGGCGCTCGCCTCGGCGCGGTAGCCCGCGCAGGAACGCTCGCACGAGCGTGCGCGTCAGCTCTGGGGAACGGGTTGTCTGGGCGCACGCTTGCGCCAGTCGGCTTGGTCGGGATGCTTCAAGTCCCAGAGCGGGCGCGCGCTGCGCACGATTGGAATCTCCACGAAGTTCTCTGGCGGCGGCGGTGAGGTCGTCACCCACTCCAGCGTGTAGGCGTCCCAGGGGTCGGTGGTCGCCGTGGCGGGGCGCCGAATCGTGAAAAACCAGTTGGCGACGAAGACGATCACACCAGCCGCCAGAATATACGCCCCCATCGAGGACATGAAGTTGAGCGAACTCCAGCCGAGGCCCGACGGATAGGTGTAGACGCGGCGCGGCATGCCGAGCAGCCCCAGGATGTGCTGCGGGAAGAATGTCAGGTTGGTGCCAATGAAGAACAGCCAGAAATGCAGCTTGCCCAGGCGTTCATCCAGCAGGCGGCCTGAGAGCTTCGGGAACCAGTAGTAGATGCCCGCGAAGAGCGCGAACGTTGAGCCAGCCATCATGACATAGTGAAAGTGCGCCACGACGAAATACGAATCGGTCACCTGATAGTCTACCGGCACCACCGAGACGACAACGCCGCTCAACCCGCCCACCACGAACTGCAGGATGAACGCCAACGCAAAGAGCATCGGCGTGGTGAATCGTATGCGTCCGCGCCAGATCGTCGCCAGCCAGTTGAAGATTTTGACGCCAGTGGGAACGGCGATGATCATCGAGCTGGCGGAGAAGAAGGCTTGCGCCACCAGCGGCAGCCCGACCGCAAACATGTGATGCGCCCAGACGGTGAAGCTGAGGAAGCCGATGGCGACACCCGACCACGCCACAAACGCATAGCCAAAGATCGGCTTGCCGGAGAACACCGGGAGAATCTCGGAGATCATGCCGAAACCGGGCAGGATGATGATATACACCTCAGGATGGCCAAACGACCAGAACAGGTGTTGCCAGAGCAGCGGGTCGCCTTGAAACGCCGCCTGAAACCAGTGCATGCCCATGTGACGGTCGAGCAGCAGCAGCGACGCGCCAGCCGTCAGGCTGGGCAGCGCGAAGATCATCAGGAACGAGGTGACCAGCATCATCCAGACAAAGAGCGGCATGCGGTTGATCGTCATGCCCGGCGCGCGCATTTTGATGATCGTGACGATGAAGTTGATGCTGGTCAGGATCGATGAAATGCCCAGGACACTCAGCGCGACCGCCCAGACATCCACATTCAGACCTGCTGAGAAGCAGCCCTGCGCGCCCGCCGCCGAGGCCGCCGCCGCTGCCGCCGTCTCGGCCTGCGACAGAATGGTGGCGCTCTGCGAGAGACAGGTGGCGGTCGCTTCGGTCAGCGGCGCGTAGGCAAACCAACCGACATTGGGGGCCTCGCCAATCACGAGGCTCAAGGCGAGGATCGTGCCGCCAATCGCCAGCAGCCAGTAGCCAAGCTGGTTGATGCGTGGAAATGCGACATCGCGCGAGCCGATCATCAGCGGGACGAGATAGTTGCCAAAGCCCGTCCACATCGGCATCAGAAACATGAACAGCATAATGGTGCCGTGCATCGTAAACGCTTCGTTAAAGAGTTCGGGGTTCACGAAGTTATTGTTGGGGACCGCGAGTTGTGTGCGAATGATCAGCGCCTCGATGCCTGCCAGGACGAAGAAGATGAAGGCCGTGTAGATGTAGGCAATGCCGATTTTCTTGTGGTCAGTGGTGGTGATCCAGGCAAGAATTGGATACTTCATCCAGCGCGGTCGCTTTTGCAGGACGATGTGTTCCGTCCATAGGTTCTCAGTGGCCATGTCCCTACCTCTGCTGCCGCCACGGCTGTGGCTCGCTCATCCTCGGCGCAGTTCGCCTTTCGCCTGCCTGGCGCCCGCCTGCCTGGCGCATGCGCGCTGGGCTTGCCCGCGCTGCCTGGGCGCAGGGGAGTCAGCCGCCCGCCTGGCGCGGCGCCATAGCGCATGCGGACTGAGGCGCCGTCGCTATCCTGTCGCTGTCCTTCGGCGCAACTCATCCGCAACTCACTCGCCAACCTTGCGATTCCTTGCAGGTGTTGGCGCGTCTGCGGCTGCGGGTGGGGCTTCATGTATCAGCGCGGCGGCTCACGATTCTAGAGGTCGAGGCCGGGCAGGCCGTGGGCGCCGAGGGTCAGGCTCAGTTCGCCGCCATGAAACAGGTCGTGTTCGATCACATGCCAGACGGCCCACTGGCGCGTGCGCAGGTGGCCAGACGGCGTGGTGAAGGTGACGTGGATGTCGGCGGGCGTCCAGCGGGCGAGGGTATCGGCGATCAGGCGCCAGGTCGTCTCCAGGCCAATTTCCAGGTGGGCGGCGTTGAGCGTGGGTGGGTTCTCCGCATCCCACGGATAGAACCGTTCGATGCTGCTCTCACCCTCGCCGAGCATGCCATGAAACCACCCGGCGCGTGCGCTGACGATGTGCCCAACAAGCTCGGCAATGGTCCGCTGACCTGGCGCCATCCGCAGCGCCAGTTGGTCTGGCGTCAGCGGCGCCACCGCTGTGACGAGCAGGCGATTGAACGCCTCCCAGCCCTCATAGTAGGGAGCAAGTGACAGATCTGCGGGGTTCTGGTTGGCCATCTGGTCACTCCTTCGCGCGAGATGTGTACACTGTGCGCGTCTCGCTGACGCACACGCAGTGTACACGCTCGAGCGCGGCGCCTGGCTGGCTGGCCATCGCTGGTTAATACTGCACGAGCACCTCGATCTCGCCCTTGCGACCGAGGACGGCGACCAGCGTTGTGCTATCTTCACGCCGATACTGCAAGTCAATCGACGTGTCCGCCACCCGCAGCCCGCGAATGGTGACGCTGCGCAGCCAGTCGGGCAGGTGTGGCCGATGGATGCGCAGCACACCCTCCAGCGCGTCTGGCTCCAGCCCCAGCGCCACCTGCAAGAGCAGCGGCAGCGCGCCAGCCGCCCAGGCCTGCGGGCTGCACGCCACCGGATAGTGCACTGGGCGCGGATACTGTTCCTGGCTGAAGCCGTCGAAGACCTCGGGCAGGCGGAAATCTTCAAAGTGCGTCGCCGCCTGGAAGATGCCCGTGAAGATGCGATCCATTGGCTGCGTGAATCCCCAGCGGCGCAGCCCCAGCGCGATCAGCGCATTGTCGTGTGGCCAGATCGAGCCGGTCTGATAGTCGAGCGGGTTATAGGCCCGCTCTTTCGCCGAGAGCGTGCGCACGCCCCAGCCGCAGAACATGTCGTCCTGCATCAGCCGGTCGGCGACCGCCTGCGCGTGGTCGGGCGAGGTGACACCGGTAAAAAGTGTCTGGCCGGGGTTCGAGGCGACGGCGTGCGAAGCTCTGCGGTCGCGCTGCAAACAGAGCGCATAGCCAGTGTCGCCGCCCAGCCAGAAGTCGTCGTTGAAGCGCTGCTGAAGCTGCTCGGCCTGCCGCTGAAGCTGCTGCGCGCGGTGATGATCGCCGGTGGCTTCGTCCAGGCGGGCTATCGCCTGGCGGGCATGGTAGGCATAGCCCTGCACCTCCACCAGCGCGATAGGCGGTTCGCAGATCGAGCCATCCGAGTTGACGATGGCGTTGTCTGAGTCCTTCCACCCCTGGTTGCGCAGCCCATTCTCGGAGCGCGAGCCGTAGCTGAGGTAGCCGGGGATGTCGTGGCGATCCTTCTCATTGCCGTCCATCCACTTGAGCGCGCGGTCCACATGCTCGCGCAATTCCTTGAAGAGATCGAGGTCGCCAGTCCAGCGGACATACTCGCCGAGCAGCATGAGAAACCAGGGCGTCGCGTCCACCGTCCCGTAGTAGGGGATCATCGGAACCTCATGCAGATTCGCCTTCTCGCCCACCCGTAATTCGTGCAGAATCTTACCTGGCTCCTCATCCTGGAAGCTGTTATTCTTGCTGCCCTGATACTGCGCAAGCAGGCGCAGCGTGCTGCGGGCGAGCGTGGGGTGGTATGCCAGCGTCTCGAACGCGGTGATGCAGCTATCGCGACCAAACAGCGCGACATACCACGGAATGCCTGCGGCGAGGTAGAGATCGTCCAGGTTGGCGGTCGCGAGCATCTGAAGATCGGCCAATGACCGATCGAGCGCACGGGCGAAGAGCGCGTTGCTCGTCTCGATCTGCGGAGTCTGCGCCAGCTCCTGGGCAAAGGAGCTATGCTGCTTGGCCCCCGACTTGTTGGTATGCTTGCCCGCCGCTTCATCGTCGCCGCGCGGGCCAGCGTCTTCCAGTGTGTAAGAGATTTTGAGCGTTTCGGCGCGGTCTGGCTTGATCTTGATGTGATAGGTCGCCGTCTGGCCGTCAAGCTCATCGGGTGGCGGCGAAAAGGTGAGCCTGGTCGTGCGCTTATGCCCGTCTGCGCCGTCGTACTCCAGCTTGACCTGATCGCCATGCGCCACGGGATCAACCAGTTGACCGCGCTCGCCTGGCTGAGCGCCGCGGATGACGAACATGTCGGTGAAGTGGCTCGCATAGCAGAGCGTGACATCGAACGCGACTTCTTTTTGGTCGAGATTGCGGATCTCGAACGTCTGCGTCAGCGTCTCGTGGAGCGAAAAGACCCGCCGCATGCTGAGTCGCTCTTTTGCAAGCGTGCGCCCATCGGCCAGCGTCAACTGCGGATTTGTCAGCTCATAGACCGCCTCCGAGCTTTGCGAGGCGTCGGCGAGCAGTGGAATACCCCGTTGACCTTGCAGGCGCATTTCCATCTGGTCCAGGAAGCACATGTCGCGGAAGTACATGCCATAGCCGTGGTCCTGCAAGAGCATATCGCCTGCGTTATCGGTCAGCAGGAACACCTGGTTGTACTTGATGGTCGTCGCCTGACGGATGTCGCTGATGTGGGTCGAGTAGTCCAGTTGACGCGGATGATTCTCGCTTTGCTGGCTCTTCTGCTGATCCTGCTGATCCTTCTTCTGATCGTGCTGCTGATCGTGCGATGACTTCTTCTCGTGCTGTTGTCTACGCTCCTGATCGTGCTGATCTTGCTTGTGTCGCTGGTCTTTCTGGTCTTGCTGATGTTTCTGATGGACAGTCATAGCGCGGTTCGTCCTTCGTTAATCCTCTGGAGCCTATCAAATGCCTCGTGCGCCTCGTATCAGTTCATATCAGCTCGGTAACAGTTCGCGTCATCGCGCTACCTTGCGCCTGGCGCCCAGGATGGCTGCGAGCAGGCCAGCGCCAGCGAGAGCGAGCGCGGCGCCCGTCGCAATGGTCGCCGTCGTCGCCCTGTTGCGTGCGCTCAGCGGGCTGAGCCGTGCCACCGCGCGCTCAGGATACTCGCCAGATCGCCACTCGGCAGCCGCATCGCCGTCGCGCTGATGCAGCGCCAATGGCACGACCTCAGCGACGTTGAGCGCACGCCGGTCGGTGGTCTGCGCGATCTGCTCGCGACAACTGAAGCCATCGGCGACGATCAGCGTCTCGTTGGTTGCGGCGCGCACCGCCGGAAGCAATGCCCGCTCGCCACAGGCGATGGAGACATCGTAGTGCGTGGCCTCGAAGCCAAACGCCCCTGCCATTCCACAACAGCCAACGTCCAGCGGCGTCACCTGATCGAGCATCGCGCGCAGGAGCCGCTGCTCGGCGCCCATGCCCATCAGCGCCTGCTGGTGGCAGTGGCCCTGCACAATCGCCTGGCCCCGCAGCCTGGGCGGGTGGAAGTCGGGCGCGTGGCGCTCCAGGAACTCGCTGAGCAGATAGGTCTGCGCCTTGAGCCGCTGGGCATTCTCGTCGTCTGGGAAGAGATTGACCAGTTCATCGCGGAAGACGGAGGCGCAGCTTGGCTCCAGCACGACAATCGGCGTCCCAGCGGCCAGCGCTGGCTGCAACGTGTCCAGCACATCACGCAGCAAACGCTTGGCCAGATCGAGCATGCCGAAGTCATAGAGCGGGCGCCCACAGCAGTGCGAGCCGTGCGGAACCTCCACCGTGAAGCCTGCCGCCTCCAGCGTCTCGACGGCGGCGACCGCCGTTGCGGGATGGAAGTGGTTGTTGAACGTGTCGGGCCAGAGCAGCACGCGCGTCGTGTCAGACGCCTGCTGCGCGCGTTGCGGCGGCTGCCCGCGATGATGTCTGCCGCGCCTGCGATACCAGCTGATGAACGTCTGCGGCGCGAAGTCGGGCATCGTGCGCGCCTGGGCGACACCTGCCGTCGCTTTGGCCACTCGATCTAGCCCCGGCGCGTGGGTGAGCGTATTGACCAGGCGCGGCGCCAACGCGGCGAGGCGCGCCCACCAGTAGATCAGCCCCATCGCGTAGGCGCTGCGTGGGCGCAGGCGACCCGCATAGTAGTGCGAGAGAAACTCGGCCTTGTAAGTCGCCATGTCGACATTGACAGGGCAATCACCCTTGCAGCCTTTGCAGGCCAGGCACAGGTCGAGCGCCTCGTGCACCGCCTCATCGCGCCAGCCGTCCTTGACCACATCGCCTTGCAGCATCTCGAAGAGCAGATGCGCGCGTCCGCGTGTGGAGTGCATCTCCTCGCGCGTGACCATATAGCTCGGACACATCACGCCGCCCTCGTGACGACGGCAGAGGCCCACGCCCACGCAGCGCAGCGTCGCCGTCGCCAGGCTGCCGTGGTCGTCCGGGAAGCGGAAGTGCGTGCGCGGTCGCGCTGGGCGATAGTCGGTTCCCAGCCGCAGGTTCTCGTCCATGCGATAGGGCGCGACCACCTTGCCGGGATTCATCATGTTCCGTGGGTCCCAGATGGCCTTGAACTCGCCGAATGCGCGTACTAGCTCTGGTCCGAAGACCTTGGGCAGCAACTCGGCGCGCGATTGCCCATCGCCATGTTCGCCAGAGGGGCAGCCGCCATAGCCAACGACCAGATCGGCGGCCTCCTCGATGAAAGAGCGATAGCGCGCGATGCCCTCGCTGGTGATGAGGTCGAAGTCTATGCGCGTGTGCAGGCAGCCCTGACCGAAGTGGCCGTAGAATGCGCTGGTATAGTCGTAGCGATCAATCAGCTTGCGCAGGTCGCGCAGGTAGTCGGCGAAGCGCTCAGGCGGCGCGGCGGAATCCTCCCATCCAGGCCAGGTCTGCGCCGCGCCGGGGATGCGCGTCGTCGCGCCCAGCCCCGACTCGCGCACCTTCCAGATCATCGCCGCCTGGTGCGGGTCTTCGATCAGGCGCATGTCGGGCGGATGCTGCCCACGCTTGAGCGCGTCCATCGCGCCCTGCGCCATGCTGCGCGCCTCGCCGGGCGAGTCGGCGCCAAACTCGACGAGCAACCAGCCATGTCCGCTGGGCAACAAATCCCGATTTGCCGCATCCAGCGACTTGCGGCGCAGGTCGTCCACCAGATGCTCGTCGAAGCCCTCCAGCCCGATTGGATGATGCGCCAGCAACTCCATCACCTGATCGCAGGCGCTATAGACATCGGGATAGCCCAGCGTGAGCAGCAGGCGATGCGGCGGGCTGTGGACGAGGTTGAGCGTCGCCTCCAGCAGCGTAACACAGCCGCCCTCCGTGCCGACTAGCGCCCGCGCGACAGAGAAGCCCTGCTCTGGCAGCAGTTGGTCGAGGTTGTAGCCGGAGACGCGCCGGGGAATCTTGGGGAAGCGCTCGCGCACGAGGTCGCCGTAGCGGTCGCGCAGGTCGCGCAGCCGCCGATAGATTGCGCCGCGCTGCCCGCCCTGGGCGATGATGTCGGCTAGCTCGGCCTCTGCCGTCTGGCCCACCGTCAGCCGCAGCCCATCGTAGGTTAGCGCATCCAGGCTATGGGTGTTGTCTACCGTTTTGCCCGCCATGACGGAATGGACGCCGCACGAGTCATTGCCAATCATGCCGCCGAGCGTGCAGCGGTTGTGCGTAGCGGGGTCGGGGCCAAACGTCAGGTGATGCTGCTCGGCGGCGGCGCGCAGGTCGTCGAGGATGGCGCCTGGCTGCACGCGCGCCAGTTTGCGGTCGGGGTCAATCTCCAGCACCTTGTTCAGATACTTCGAGAAGTCGAGCACGACAGCGACGTTGCAGCACTGCCCGGCCAGGCTCGTGCCGCCGCCGCGGCTGAGCAGCGGCGCGCCCATCTCACGGCAGATCGCCACCGTCGCCACCACGTCGTCAGTCGTGCGGGGCAGCACGACGCCAATCGGCGGCTGCCGATAGTTCGAGGCGTCGGTGGCGTAGAGCGCGCGGCTGCCGTCGTCAAAACGCGCCTCGCCCGCAATCGCGCGGCGCAGCTTCGTCTCCAGCGCGTGCGCGTCCACATCCGTCTGCTCATGCCGATCCGCATAGGACGGCGGCTCGACCCGCTGTAGACCTCCAACCATGCTATTCACCCTTCCTTGTGACGCACTGTGATAACACATTCGTTCGGGAGTTGTGGGCGCTGGCTGCCCCCTCCCCAACCCCTCCCCCGCTGCGGCGGGAGAGGGGCTTTCCGGAATCCGGACTCCCCTCACCCTTTGGGCGAGGGGCCGGGGGTGAGGGTTCGCGCAATGCTGACAACCCGCAAACGGCTAACTGGCGTGCTGCTTCACCTCCGCGCCGAAGGTCCGCCACGGTTTCAGCGCCACCCACCAGCCGTCACCTGTGCGCTGCCGCCTGGCGCCGCGCAGGATGGCCAGGACAATCAAGGCCCAGCCGACGCCGACGCTGCTCCACCGTAGCGGAATGGTGTTGGTGACGAGCCACGGCGCGATGGTCAGGAACAGGCCGCTCAGGATGTGGATGACGCGAAACGAGCGTGTGACGCTGCGCAGCGCCAGCACGCCCACCCAGATCACCACTGGCCCGGCGATGCGGTCCACACTCGCGCCCGCCGAGGTGGCGGGCAGCAACGCAGGCGAGATCATCAGCCAGACGCCCAGCGCGATGGCGCATACCTGAAACCACACGGTGTTCGCCTCCCAACCCTTCTAGCCGATCGCCCTAGCTCGCCGTCATGGCGCGATCCACCAGCCGTCGCTGCGTGCGTGGCGGCGCGGGGGAAACGTTCCAGAGCGCCCGCCAGGCCTGCGCCCAGCCCTGCGCATAGCGCACGCGCGCGAGATATTGCAGCGTAGCCAGCGCCTCGCCGACGCCCAGCCCAAAGATCAGGGTGGAGACGGCGGCGGAGACGAGACAGACGCTACACCAGTGACCAATCACCGTCCCCTGGAGGATGGTGAGCGCGAGGCTGACGACGCCCAGGCCGAGAATGGTGAGCGCGAAGAGCAGCGTCGCCCAGGGTTTGGCGCGCCAACGGTCATCGCCGCCAATCGAGCCGAAAATCAGGTCGCAGGCATAGCCCACCACCCCAAGCAGTCCATCGGGCACAGGCAGCAGCCGCGAGATGAACGAGTGGGTCACGGCGAAGGAGCTGGCGCCGCCGAAGATCGGATCCCACAGGTTCACCACGCCGAGCTGCGAAAGCCCCGTGTAGAGCGCGGCGAGCAAGCCAATGGCGGCCAGGCAGAGCAGCCAGCGCCGCTCATGCCAGGCCGAGGGATTGTAGCTCCAGCCAGGCGGAATCTCGCCCGCCGCATCCTTCTGAGCGCCTGCATGCGTCATGCTGGTCTAGTCCCGCTGACGAGTGGCGAGCAGCAGCCCAGCGGCGGCCAGCCCACCGACGCCAGCGAGCGCGCCCGCGACGATGCCCTTGTGTTCGGCTGCCCACAACTCGTAGCTGCGGTTGGTCGAGCGGTCATCGAAGGCGCCGTGCGCGCCGTAATCCTGCGTCGAATCCACTGGATTGAAGAGGTTGTTCGGCTGCTCCGGGTCGCGCGGGTCTGGGCGCATCTGGCTGTCGTAGCCGGTCTTGGCAAGGTACCAGTCGCCAAACTTGGCGAAGAACTTGTTGCCCATGATGACGATCAACGTCGAGCCGCCGATGTAGAGCTGGCGCTTCTTGCGGTGCGCTGCCCAGTAGACCGCCTCGGCGACCAGCTCTGGCTGATAGATCGGCGGCACCGGCTGCGCTTTACGTGGCAACTTGTTGCGGCCCCAGGTAAACTGCGGCGTGTTGACCGCCGGAAGCTGTACCATCGTCAGCTGCACGTTGCTCTTGTTGTGGATCAACTCCGAGCGCAACGCCTCGGTGAAGCCCTGAATCGCATGCTTCGCGCCGCAATAGGCGGTCTGCAAGGGGATGCCGCGATACGCCAGGGTCGAGCCGACCTCCACAATTTTGCCCTGGTCGCGCGGCAGCATGCGACGTAGAGCGGTCTGTGTACCATAGACATAGCCGAGATAGGTCACTTCGGTCACGCGCTTATATTCCTCTGGCGTGATCTCCATGAATGGTGAAAAGACGGTTGTGAAGGCGACATTGACCCAGATGTCAATCGGCCCGAAGGTCTCTTCCGCCTGCTGCGCCGCTCGCTCATGGGTCTGCGGGTCGGCGGCATCGCCAGCGACGATAATCGCCTTGCCACCTGCCTGCTCGATCTCGCGCTTGGCGCCTTCCAGCCCGGCCTCGCCGCGCGCGACCAGGCACACATGCGCTCCACGCTTGCCGAACGCCTGCGCGGTCGCGCGTCCTACGCCACCCGATGCGCCAGTGATGACGACGACTTCCGGTCGCTGTATCCGTTGATTCACGCTGCGTGACCTCCTCTGCTTGTTGTCCATACACCTGCGGCATTTGCGTCATGCTGTGATAGAGCCGCCATTGAAGCGCTCCTCGCACACGCGGCGCCACAGCAAGGCTCGCGCAGACTCGCTCTAGGCCAGTTCGTGTGAATATGATGGGGGAAGTCTGGCTGGAGGCGTGTATGCGACACTAGAGTACGCCGCCCGCTTGTATTCTCAGGCTGGGCACAGCGCCGACTCAGCATTGCTTCACGCGCATCTGTCAAACTGGAGACGTAAGCAGGGTCGTAGAGCGGTTTGCGACGGGGTGAGTTCGGAGCGAGTCCAGGGCGAGTCTGGGGAGAGCCTATGAAAGCGCATCTGCTGGTGGTAGATGACGACCCGCGCATCACCGAGTTGTTGCGGCGGGTGCTGGCGTATGAAGGGTATAGCGTGAGCGTCGCGGCGTCGGGCGATGAGGCGCTGCAGAAGGCGCTGGAGCGCCCGCCCAGCCTGATCGTGCTCGACCTGATGCTGCCGGGCGTGAATGGCCTGGAGGTGGCGCGGCGGCTGCGCGCGGCAGGCGATAACGTGCCGATTCTGATGCTTACCGCTCGCGACGCTGTCTCGGACCGTGTCAAAGGGCTTGAGGCGGGGGCCGACGACTATCTGGTCAAGCCCTTCGCGCCTGATGAACTGGTCGCGCGGGTCAAGGCGCTGCTGCGCCGCAGCATGCCAGAGCGGGCGGAGATCCTGCGCTATGCGGATGTGGAGCTGGATACCAGCACGCGCATCGCGCATCGTGGCACGCGCGAGATCGAGCTTTCGCCGACCGAGTATGAGCTGCTGCAGTTCTTCCTGCGCCGACCACGGCAGGTGCTCACCCGCGACATCATCATGGAGCGTGTCTGGGGGATTGATTTCGAAGGCTCATCGAACGTCATGGAGGTGTATGTCGGCTATCTGCGCGCCAAACTGGAGGCCGAGGGCGAGTCGCGCCTGATTCACACGATTCGCGGTGTCGGCTACGTCTTCAAGGAATCATGATGCGCAGTGATGCAAAGGTCACCCCACCTGACGCCTCCCGCCAGACTCCGCGCCACACGCCGCGTCTGGTGAAACCGCCGACCGCGCTGCATGCGCTCGGCCATTCGCTGGGTGTTTGGCGAGGCGAGACCGACCACACGGCGCAACCACGCTCGCTGCGTCTGCGTCTGGCGCTGTGGTATGGCGCACTGCTAGCGGCGGCGCTGCTGCTCTTTGGCGCGCTCGTCACGGTGGTGACGACCAACGCGATTCTGCAGAGCGTTGACACGGCGCTTGGCGCTGAGACGCGCATTGTCACGCTGAACCTCGACCGCGCGCTCTCGCCTGCGCCGCCCTACTGGCCTACCACGCTGACCCTCGATGTCGTCAATACCTACAGCGATCCCGGCGTGACGGTCGCCATCTTCGACGCCGACAAGCAGGCGCGCTATCGCTCCGCGACGAGCGCATCGCCAGCAGTGGCGCCTGCCTCGCCCACCTTCGCCGCCGCGCTGGCCGGGCAGACGAGCGTATTGACCACGAAGGTGAATGGCGAGCAGGTGCGTGTCATCGTCATGCCCGTGCGCGCGCCATCCGCTGGCGCGCCTTCCGGCGCGACCGCGCAAGCGAAAGGACCGGTCATCGGCGTGCTGATGGTGGCGAAGTCACTGCGCGATGTGGATGCGACCTTGCTGCTGCTGCGCACAGTGCTGCTGCTGACGGGGCTGGCGATCCTGGCGGCGGCGCTACTCGGTGGCTGGGCGGTCACCCGGCGCGTGCTGCGTCCCCTGGCGCTGATCAGCGTGACGGCGCAGCGGATCGCCGCTGGCACAGCGCGCGGCGCGACCGCCGGACCGCTGCGCCATCGGGTGCCGCGCCCTCCCGGCGACGACGAGCTGGCGCATCTGGTGGACACCCTCAACGAGATGCTGACCGCGCTCGACCACGCAACCGCCGCCCAGCGCCGCTTCATCGCCGACGCTTCGCATGAGTTGCGCGCCCCGCTGACGACCATCCAGGGCAATCTGGCGTTTCTGCAGCGGCACGCCAATGACTTGCCGCCTGACGAGCGCCAGGTCATGCTCGCCGACGCCCACAGCGAGACGCTGCGTCTGGCGCGCCTGGTCAACGACCTGCTGCTGCTCGCGCGCACCGACGCCAGCAGCGACGCCCCATCGGCTGAGGCGCGGGCGCTGGTATCTGGCGCGGACGACATGGACGGCGCGAGCGACGGCCTGACTCCCAGCGAGCCAGCGCAGGTGATCGAGCTGGACGGTGTGGCGCTCCAATTGGCGCGCCAACTGCGCGGTCGGCTGGCGGCTGAGTCGCAGCGCCTGACGCTGGAGATTGGCCATATCGAGCCAGCGCGTGTGCGCGGCGATGAGGAGACGGTGCGGCGCATCGCGCTGATCCTGCTCGATAACGCCATGAAGTACACGCTGGCGAAGGGCGCCGAGACGCCGGGACGCATCACCATCGAGATCGCGCGGGTGGGCGGCGAGGCCGCGCTGCGAGTGGCGGATACGGGCATCGGCATTGCGTCTGCCGACCTGCCCCACGTCTTCGAGCGCTTCTACCGCGCCGACACGGCGCGCCAACGCGAGGGGACCGGGCTGGGGCTGGCCATCGCGCAGACGCTGGCCGAGCGCCTGCATGGCCGCATCACCGTGGAGAGCGAGCCTGGGCGCGGCAGCGTTTTCACGCTCTGGCTGCCAGCCGCCTCGGCAGAATCGCCGATGGGAGCGCAACTCAGCCTCGATTCAGGCTCCGCTCAGCCACGGTTCAGCGTGCCGCGCTATAGTCCATACAGGAGCGCTGGAGCGGGGCAGCGGCCCGACGCCTGCGCCCTGGCGCTACGTCATCAACGACGCTGACGTGGCGGCAGAGCGCAGGCGTGGTGGCCGAGCGCCTGCGCATGAGACACGCGCTCCAACAAGAGGAGAGGAACTGAGTGATGACACAGAAACCAGCGCTACACCGTCAGGATCGCATCATCGGTGGCGTTTGCGGCGGC
>JAICSR010000472.1 GCA_025936795.1 Ktedonobacterales bacterium
CCCCAGATTGATATAGGCTTCGATCAGCGAGGGGTCGCTGTAGATTGCGCGCAGATAGCAGACGATAGCTTCTTCGGCGTCGCCCAGGCGTTGCAGCGCCAGCCCCAGATTGTAGCGCGCACGCGCGTTGTCGGGGTTGGCGGCGACGGCCTGCTCGAACGCCTCGGCGGCCGCCTCATAGTTTCCTGCTGAGGCGGCCTCTAGCCCGGCCTGCATCTGCTGGCGCTCAGCGGCGTTGGTGTTCGCCTGAGGCGCGCCCGCAGAGCCTGCCGCTGGGGCTGCTGTATTTCCGTCCATGCTTGGTGTGTTCCCCTGTCTATCGTCTGCCATCGGCGCTCTCCTCCTCGGCTGTGGCGTGAACGCCCGCGCTGCTGAGGTTGCGCTACAGCGCCGCTAACGCGGCGTCGAGCTTCCCCATCGCCTCATCCAGGTCGGACTGTTGAATGATCAGCGGCGGCACGAAGCGGATGGTGGATGGGCCAGCGTTGGTGATGAGCATGCCCCGCTCCAGCGCGCGATCCATCACGTCCTGCGCGCGTGGCTCGGCCAGGTCGAAGGCGCGCATCAGGCCCAGTCCGCGAATGTCGCTCATCATGCCGCTGTGCTTCTCCGCCAGCTCATGCAGGCGCTTATCGAGATAGTCGCCAAGCTGCGCAGAGTGGCCCACCAGGTCCTCGCCCAGAATCGTCTTCATCGTGGCGACCCCAGCGGCGCAGGCAATCGGGTTGCCGCCAAAGGTGGTGCCGTGGTCGCCTGGCTCGAAGATGTCGGCGCGCGGCGCGGCGAGCATCGCGCCAATCGGCACGCCGCCAGCCAGCCCCTTCGCCATCGTCACAATGTCGGGGCGAATGCCCATGTGCTCCCAGCTAAAGAACTTGCCCGTGCGGCCCATGCCTGCCTGCACCTCGTCGCAGATCAGGATCAGGTTCTGCGCATCGCACCAGGCGCGCAGCCCCTGCATATACTCGGTGGACGCGGCGTGGATGCCGCCCTCGCCCTGCATCGCCTCGATCAGCACGCCTGCCGTCTGCTCATCGGTGGCGGCCTTCAGCGCATCCAGGTCATTGAACGGAACCTGCTTGAAGCCATCGGGCAGCGGCGCCCAGGTGTCCTGATACTTCTTCTGGCCAGTCGCGGCGGTGGTGGCCAGTGTGCGCCCATGGAACGAGCGATCCATGCTGATGATGCCATACGCGCCGTTGCGGTTGACGCGGCCATACTTGCGCGCCAGCTTGATGGCGCCCTCGTTGGCCTCGGCGCCGCTATTCGAGAAGAAGGAGCGCATGCCGCCGCTGACATTGTAGAGTTGCTCGGCGAGGTCTACCTGCCGCTTGTTGATGTAGAGGTTCGAGACGTGGACGAGTTGCTGCGCCTGCTCGATGATGGCCTGCACGACGGCGGGGTGCGCGTGGCCGAGCACATTCGTCGCAATGCCCGCCACGAGGTCCAGATAGACCTTGCCGTCGGCGTCCCAGACACGCACGCCCTCGCCGCGCTCCATCACCAGGTTGCGCTTGAACGTCCCCTGGTAATATTTGTGCTCTTTCTCGATCCACTCGCGCGAGGAATTGTCGCTCGTCTCAGCCTGCTTCATCGTCTCAGCCGTCGTCATCTGTCGCTCCCTCTTGCGTCGCTATTGGCGCTCGACGAACCCTCACCCCAACCTCTCTCCCACGAGGAGAGGGGCTTCTGCCGGTTCCCCTCGCCCTCTGGGAGAGGGGTCAGGGGTGAGGGCTCGCCTGCTAGCGCGTATACGTCGTGTTCTCTTCGATATAGCCGTGGGTCAGATCGCAGCCCCAGGCCGTCGCTTCGTGGTCGCCTGCGCCCAGATTGGCGCTCACCAGCACCTCGACGCCCGAGACGGCGGCTTTGGCGTCGGCTTGCGCATACTCAGTTGCGACGCCGCTGCGCACAATCGCCACGTCGCCCAGGCTGATCGAGATGCGGTCGGCGTCCATCTCGGCGCCGCTCGCGCCAAGCGCCGCCATCACGCGCCCCCAGTTGGGGTCGGCCCCGGCCACGGCGCACTGCCAGAGCGGCGAGCTGGTGATTGCCCGCGCCGCTTTGCGCGCGTCGTCATCGCTGGCGGCGCCCGTCACATGCACCTGCATCAGTCGTGTCGCGCCCTCGCCGTCGCGGGCGATCTCGCGCGCCAGATAGCGCGTGACATGGCGCAGCGCCGCCGTGAACGTCTCGGCGCCCGGCGCGCCTGCACGCAGCGGCTCGTTGCCTGCCTCGCCATTGGCGAAGAGCAGCACCGTATCATTGGTGGACATGTCGCCGTCCACGCAGATCATGTTGAAGGAATCGCGCACCGCCGCGCGTATCTGCTCCTGGAGCCAGGCATGGTCGGCGGCGACATTGCTGGTGAGATAGCAGAGCATCGTCGCCATGTTGGGATAGATCATGCCAGCGCCCTTGGTCGAGCCGCCCAGCCGCACGGTCTTGCCATCCACCTCGCACTCGACCGCGATCGTCTTGACGCGCGTGTCGGTGGTGATGATGCCCTGCGCGAAATCTGGCCCACCATCGCTGGCTACCTGCACGTCACGGATGCCCGCCGCGATCTTGTCCATCGGCAGTGGGCGCCCGATGATGCCCGTCGAGGAGACCATCACGCGCTGCGGGTCAATCCCCAGCTTCTGCGCCGCCAGCGCCGCCATCTCGCGGGCGTCGCGCATGCCACGCTCGCCATTGGCGCAGTTGGCGTTGCCGCTGTTGACGACGACCGCCTGCGCGCTGCCACCAGTCGCCGCCAGGTGCTCCTTGCAGAGGATGACCGTATGCGACGCGGTGCGGCTGGTCGTGAACGTGCCGACGGTGACACACGGCGTGTCGGCTACCAGCATGGCGAGGTCAGGCGTGCCATCAGCGGACTTCACGCCACAC
>JAICSR010000042.1 GCA_025936795.1 Ktedonobacterales bacterium
CGGCTCAGAGTTCGTCGAGGTGCTGGTGGGCGTCGGCGCGAGTCGCGTGCGTGACCTGTTCGATCAGGCGAAGAAGGCTGCCCCGAGCATCATCTTCATCGACGAGATCGACGCCGTGGGCCGCCAGCGCGGCACCAGCCTGACCACCAACGACGAGCGCGAGCAGACGCTCAACCAGTTGCTGGTGGAGATGGACGGTTTCGACTCACGCCAGGCGGTCGTGGTGATCGCGGCGACCAACCGCCCCGATAACCTCGACATCGCGCTACTGCGACCCGGCCGCTTCGACCGCCGTGTGACGGTGGACCGCCCCGACTGGAAGGGGCGCCAGGCGATCCTGAACATCCACTCGCGCGGTGTGCCGCTGGCGACCGATGTGGACCTGCAAACGCTGGCCCGCATGACGACTGGCATGGTCGGCGCCGACCTGGCGAACCTCGTCAATGAGTCCGCCCTGCTGGCGGCGCGTCGCAACCTCGACCGCGTCAACATGCGCTGCTTCTTCGACGCGCTGGATCGCATCCAGCTAGGCGCCGAGCGGCCACTGGTGTTGACAGAGGAAGACCTGCGCATCGTCGCCATTCATGAGGGCGGCCATACGCTGGTGGGCCTGCTGACGCCGCACTCTGATCCCGTGACGAAGGTGACGATTGTGCCACGTGGCCAGGCGCTCGGCGTCACGCAATACACGCCGCTCGACGACCGCTACAACTACTCCAAGACGTACCTCTTCGGGCGCATCATGACGGCGCTCGGCGGGCGCGCGGCGGAGGACGTGGTAATCGGCAGCATCACGACCGGCGCCGAGAACGATCTGCAACAGGTCACAGCCATCGCGCGCAATATGGTCTCGCGCTGGGGCATGAGTGAGCGGATCGGTCTGGTCTCCTTCAGCGACCGTCCCAGCCCCTTCGGCAATGGCGGCGACATGGGCCAGCGCGACTTCAGCGACGCGACGGCGGCGCTGATTGACGAGGAGACCCATGATCTGGTCGAGACGGCCTACAAGCAGGTGCGGGCAATGCTCAGCGAGCACCGCGCCACACTGGAGCGCATCGCGCTGGAACTGCGTCGCCATGAGACGCTCG
The DNA here is from genome assembly GCA_025936795.1 of Ktedonobacterales bacterium. Lineage (GTDB taxonomy): Bacteria > Chloroflexota > Ktedonobacteria > Ktedonobacterales > JADMIN01 > JAKAIY01. The sequence continues at coordinate 1,089 of JAICSR010000042.1, forward strand.
ACGCGAAGCAGCTTGGCCAGATTCTGGTCGAGACGGGCGTGAGCCTGGCGGAGGTCACGCCGATTGCGGGCGCGGAGACGCTGCCAGACGCAGCGGCGTCGCCCGCCACCGGCCCCGCGACCGCCAATCACGGCGGCGAGGACGCTGGCGGGACCTTCGCGCCGGGTCTGCCTGGCGGTGGCGGCATGGACCTGCCACAGAGCTAGGCGAGGACGACGTGACCACATAGGCTACACGCGACGCAACGCACGAGACGGCGGGCTGGGAACCTTTCGAGGCGCCCAGCCCGTTCTCTCTGTCTGCGCTAGCCTCCGCTGGTCTCCACGCTTCCGCGCGCTGGTTGCCGCGCCGTGGCGCAGCGGGCTATCATGACCTGGGCGGTGTGGGGAGTTGCGGCCATGACGACGTTTCCCGTGTTGATCGGACCATCGCTCGCGCCAACAGCCTCCGGCGGGTCCTCCGGCGGGTAAACCCGCGTCTAAGGGCGTTCCGCCGCGAAGGCCACCTGCGCGGCCTGGGACGCGACTCGCCCGTTCCCAGCCTGCGCAGGCAGGCTTTGCGGCGGCCCGCAGGGCGCCCATAGGCGCGGCTTCAGCCGCCAGCTATACCGAGGAGTCGAACGCTTTGCGGATACGTGAGCTGACCGAGGTTGACGCCGCAGCCTATTGGGCGCTGCGCCTGCGGGCGCTACGCGAGGAGCCAGAAGCATTCGGCTCCTCCTATGAGGAGTCGAAGGAGCGCCCGCTGGCGGACGCCGTCGAGCGGTTGCGCGCCGCCCATGCGAATGGCGACTTCATCCTGGGCGCCTTCGAGGAGGGCCAGCAGGGCGGCCAGCTTGTGGGCATCGTCGCGTTCGTGCGCGCGCCGGGGATGAAGAATCGGCACATCGGCGACATCTTCTCGATGTATGTCGCGTCCGAAGCGCGTGGCAAAGGCTACGGGCGGGCGCTGGTGGAGGCGCTGATCGCCCGCGCCCGCGCGCTCGATGGCATGGAGCAGCTCATCCTTGCCGTAGTGACGACCAACGTCGCAGCCACGTCACTCTACCGCGCACTCGGCTTCGAGGTCTACGGCCTCCAGCGCCACGCGCTGAAACTGGGCGCTGGCCGCTACCTGGATGAGGAACTGATGGTATTGTGGCTGTAGCGGGCGTGATGTGTGGGGAATCGCGGCCTTGAAAGGCCGGCGCACGGCGCGACAGGGGCTAAAGCCCCATCGCATCGCCGCAGGCGACGCCTCCCTGGCCTTCAGGCCGCCGCCGCCGCGTGCTCCGGCCTTTCAAGGCCGAGAGCGCCGAGAGCGCCGAGAGCGCCGAGAGCGCCGAGCGAGTGACAAGTCAGCAGCACAAGAGGGAGAGCAGGCAATGGCGCAGCGAGACGATAGCGACGGGAAGACAGTGACAGCAGGCACAAGCGGGCCACGTCTGGTGCGCGCGCCGCGCGGCACGGAGATCTCCTGCAAGGGCTGGCAGCAGGAAGCGGCGCTGCGCATGCTGATGAACAACCTCGACCCGGAGGTGGCCGAGCGCCCCGATGATCTGGTAGTCTACGGCGGGTCGGGCCGGGCCGCGCGCAGTTGGGAAGCGTTCGACGCGATTGTACGCTCGCTGCGTGAACTGGAGGGTGACGAGACGCTGCTGATCCAGTCTGGCAAGCCGGTTGGCATCTTCCGCACGCATCCCGGCGCGCCGCGTGTGCTGATCGCCAACAGCAACATCGTGCCACACTGGGCCAACTGGGACGAGTTCCGACGGCTGGAGGCGCTAGGCCTGACGATGTACGGCCAGATGACCGCTGGCTCGTGGATCTATATCGGCTCGCAGGGCATCGTGCAGGGGACGTATGAGACGTTCGCCGAGGCGGCGCGCCAGCGCTTCGGCGGCACGCTGAAGGGAACCGTGACGCTGACGGCGGGGCTGGGCGGCATGGGTGGCGCGCAGCCGCTGGCCATCACGATGAACGAGGGCGTCGCGCTCTGCGTGGAGGTGGACCCGCAGCGCATTCAGCGGCGGCTCGACACGGGCTATCTCGACGAGATGGTCACTGATCTGGATGAGGCGCTGAAGCGTGTGGAGCAGTACAAGGCGCAGGGCGTCGCGCGCAGCATCGGCCTGCTGGGCAACGCGGCGGAGGTCTTCCCGGAGATCGTGCAACGCGGCGTCCACATGGACCTCGTGACCGACCAGACCTCCGCCCACGATGCGCTCAATGGCTACGTTCCCGCCGGGCTGACGCTGGAGCAGGCGGCGGCGCTACGCCAGAGCGATCCCGCCGAGTATGAGCGGCGCTCGCTCGACTCGATGGCCGAGCATGTCCGCGCGATGCTCGACTTCGACGAGATGGGCGCAGTGGTCTTCGACTATGGCAACAACCTGCGCGGCCAGGCGCTGCGCGTCGGCGTGGAGGATGCGCTGCACTTCCCCGGCTTCGTGCCAGCCTTCATCCGCCCACTCTTCTGTGAAGGCAAAGGGCCATTCCGCTGGGTGGCGCTCTCTGGCGACCCGGCGGACATCCTGCGTACCGATGAGGAATTGCTGCGGCTCTTCCCCGAAAACACGGCGCTGGCCCGCTGGATTCACATGGCGCAGGAGCGCATCCAGTTCCAGGGGCTGCCCGCGCGCATCTGCTGGCTGGGCTATGGCGAGCGCGACAAGGCCGGGCTGGCCTTCAACGAGCTGGTGCGACGCGGCGAGGTGAAGGCGCCGATCGTGATTGGCCGCGACCACCTCGATTCCGGCTCGGTCGCCTCGCCCTATCGCGAGACCGAGGCGATGCGCGACGGTTCCGACGCCATCGCCGACTGGCCAATCCTCAATGCGCTGCTCAGCACAGCCAGTGGCGCGTCGTGGGTGTCGTATCACCACGGCGGCGGCGTGGGCATCGGCTATTCGCTGCATGCGGGCGTCGTGATCGTGGCGGATGGCACGGACGAGGCGGCGGAGAAGCTTGCGCGCGTGCTGACCAACGACCCCGGCACAGGCGTCATGCGTCACGCTGACGCGGGCTACCCGGAGGCGATCAAGGTCGCCCGCGAGCGCGGCGTGAAGATTCCGATGCTGCCGGAGGAATAGCAAACGCGGCCTATTGCGGCTGGCGTTGGGCGCGACCTCACCGCCTGGCCCCCTCTCCCACAGGGCGAGGGGGAAACGGAATCTCCGGCTCCCCTCTCCTCGCAGGAGAGGGGCTGGGGGTGAGGTCTGGCGCCGCGCCCCTATCCCGCCGCCATCAGCAGCGTGGTGGAGGGGTCGGGGTAGCTCCAGCCGGGCGCCGTGATTGGCCCGCTGGCGAGGAGGGTTGGCGCGCCGTGGGCCGCACTCTGCGTCACCTGCTCGATATAGAGGCCAGCTGAGGCGCCGCCGGTTGGCGTGGGCAGTGGCTTGCCCTGCCAGGTCGCAGCGGCGCTGGCGAAGGTGAAGGCGGCGCTATCACTGCTCCAGGGGCTGCTGGCGGCGGGGCGCCACGGTGTCGTGTCGTTGGTCGCTGGCTCTGCGAGCGGGCTGGCGTAGGCGAGGGCGCCCTGCACGCTCCAGTCGCTTGTGCGAATCAGCCGCGCGCCAGTATGATCTTCGAGCAGCAGCCAGCGCCCGTCGGGCGACCAAGAGGGCTGGGCCAGCGGGTCGGCTTCGGGGATGGAGGCGCGCGGTGTCTGGCCGTTGACTGGCCAGACGAGGTAGCCCGTTGGCGAGGCCAGCAGCAGCAGCGAACCATCGGGCGAGAAGGCGGCGTCGCGCAGGCCAGTGACGCTGGCGATGACGCGGCTCTTGTGCGACGACAGATCGAGCAGGTTGAGGGTGGTTGCGTCGTTCGATCCCTGTGTCAGGTAGACGAGCGCGTCGTGGCCAGGCTGCCAGAGCAGGCGTGCGGGCAGGCTAGTTCCCGCCGCGCCCAGGCGAATCAGCGCGCCCTGTGCGACGACGGCGCCAAGCTGCGTGGCCGGGCCGACGCGCACGGCTCCCAGCGGGTCAATCACGGCCACCTGCGAGCCATCGGGCGAGAGCGTGGGCAGCGACGCCGCGCCGACGACCACCTTGCGCGCGATGCCGACCGGCTGGTCGTTCTGCGATTCGATGTAGACGGCGGCGATCATCCCAGCGCCAGGAGTGTATTCGCGATAGAGCAGGCGGTTGCCCTGTGGATCCCACCAGGCGTCGCTGCGCGCCAGGCCGCGCGCGGCGGGCGTGATCTGCGTCGGCGTGCCACCGCTGATGCTTGTGACGCCCAACTCCGAGACGCTCTCGGCGGGCGCCCAGGTCGCGCCGGGGAATGTCTCGCCAGCGGGCGCGCCATAGCGGAAGACGAGTTCGTGGTGGTCGGGCGACCAGGCGGCGCTGAGAATCTGGCGCGGCGCAAGCTGGCGCGCGTCGGAGCCATCGGAATTGACAACCCAGAGCTGGTCGCCGCGCAGATAGGCGATCTGCTGGCCGCCTGGGTGGAAACCACAGCCCGCGAGCAACACCAGCCCCAGCGCGGTGAGCAGCGCGAGGCAGAGCGGCGTCCGCGCGTGGCGGCGCGCCGCCTGGAACATTCGATGCACGAGCATTCCTCATTTGCCAGAGCGCGCTCGGTGGCTGCGAGTCGCTGGGCTGCGGGTCTGTGCTGGCGAGCTAGTGGACGGGGTCGGCGTCTACGACATGGCCCGATGGCTTGCCCTTGCCGATGGCTTCCTCGAAGTGCTCATTGACGATCTCTTGCGGGAAGAGCTTCATCAGGTTGAGCGCGAGCACACCAAGCGCCATCCAGTCTATCGCGCCATCCACGGGCAAAAAGCCCAGCGCTAGCAGGTCGCCAAGGCCAGGGATGACTGCGACAACCTCAGCCAGCGCCTCAGGCGTCAACAGCGCGGCCAGGACGAAGACGATGCTGCCGACAAAGAGCAGCTTCGGCAGCGCCTTGACGCGCGAGTCTGCCAATGTCTTGCCAGCGACCTTGAGGGTGCGCGGCAGGTGCGCCAGCGCCTGATAGGCGTTGATCTTCGAGGTGATAGGCGTGTCAGGACGCGGTGACGATGGCATAACGGCGTTCCCTCCTGAAAACTGTATGGATGGATACTGAGCCAACCAGATCGCAGGCTCTGTTGTCGCTCGACCCCCATCGGGACTCGCCATACTGAACTACGTGCGCTCATACTAATCGGTTAGAGTTCGCTTGTCTAGCGGGTAGCGCTGTGCAGCATAGGGTAGCGGGCTGGCGCGCCAGACCTCACCCCAACCCCTCTCCCACCAGGAGAGGTGGCTCTTCCGGACTCCCCTCGCCCTGTGGGAGAGGGGCCGGGGGTGAGGTCTAGCGCAACGACAACGACCACACCGAATTCGTATGAACCGCCATCTGCCTAGTTGTCGTTCTCTGGCTCGCCGTCGCGTTGTGGGCCGAAGCGTGGCAGGATCGGCGGCTGCCAGCCTGCGTCGCGCCAGGGCGTTGGCGGCGCGCTCTGCTCCTCAGGCAGGTCGTCGGCATGATTGTCGTGGCTATGGCTATCATGGCTAGCGGCGCTGTCGTCGGCGCCCCAGAGGTCATCCGCCCAGCGCTGGCTTGCGTCCGACCATGCGCCGCCTGGCGCTAGCGGCTCATGGCGGGCTGCGAGCGGTTGGGACGCGGATTCAGCCTGCCAGCCAGCGCGCTCGCTCCACGGCTCCGGCGTGAAGTTGTCGGCTGGCAGCGGGGGCGCCTCGTATGCGCCAACGCTGGGGCGTCCGCCCGTCTCACGCAGCCAGGAGTCGTCCTGGCTGGCGGCTGGCGTGCGACTAGTCGGCAGGTCTGAGGCGTCGGGCAGGTCGGGCAGGCGCGGCGTGGTTGGCGTGCGTGCGACGAAGGGCGTCTTGAGCGTGTGCGGCGCTGCGGACTGGCCGGTGGTTGGCTCGCCCTGTCGCCCGGCGCCCCACGGATCGAGCGGGCCAGAAGCGCCTGAGAGGTCTGGCGTGAGGTTCGGCGCGCTGAGTGGCCCAGATGTTGGCCCGGTCGCCGCTCCGGCGCGCGGCTCGGTCAGCGGTCCACTCATAGGGCGCGAGCGCGTGGGACTGGGCGAGCGGCGTACCTGATCGTAGAACTCGATCCAGGCGAGCAGCTCATCGGGCTGCATCAGCCGATGCAGGCGAATGCGGATCTGGCGTCCACCGCCGCGCAGGATCAGGTATTCTGGCACGCGCGGCGACCACGCGAAGCTACGGATGCCTGCATCCCCACGCGAGGCCAGCCGCAGCGCCAGCCGCCCCAGCGCAACGCCGGAGAGGATGACGCCGCTGACCGGATGGCGAACCCGCTCGACTTTCGCCACCTCACTCCAGGTGAGCCGCGTGCGCTTAACCGCCGAGCGCGCCTCGCTATACTGCCGCTCGATGGTGTAGCGCTGGCGCACCAGGAATGTGCGCGCCAACATCACCAGGCAGGCGACGGTTCCCGCCAGCAGCAGGTAGCCCAGCGGATTCGTCTCTGGCAACAGCAGCGCGAAGTAGAGGCCAGGCAGCGCGATCATCAGCGCGCCCACGCCCCACCACTGCGCCTCATCGCGCGCTGTCTCGCGTGCGACGAAGGGGCCGCTGCCTGTGGCGCCCCAGGTGCCACCGTGGTCGCGCCAGAGACGATAGCGCTCGTAGGTTTCGCGGCGGAAGCGCACATAATCGCCGATGGCGTCTTCGCGCACGCTGATGCGTCGTCCATCGCGCGCCATCGCAATCACCCAGCGATAGCGCCGCCCGTCGATCGTTTGCATGCGCTCCATCAGGCGGGTCAGCTCGCTCCAGCGAATCTCCACCTGCCAGGGACCGCGCGCCACGCCGATGCTGCGCGGGCTAACGCGCACCGAGAGCGAGAGCTTGAAGATGTAGACGATGGCGCACCAGTAGACGCAGAGTAGCAGCATGCCAAAGAAGACGGCGCGTCCGGCCTCGCTTTCGGCGCCGAGCTGCCGCCATATCCATGCGCCGTTGCCTAGCAGCACCGCCACCAGCACGCCCAGTAGCGCCAGATCACCCGCGCGTGGCGCATAGAATCGGCTCTCGCGATCCGAGAGCGCCAGATCTTCCAGTCGAACTGTTGTCGGCGCGGCGCCCTCGCGACTCCGTGGGTACGTCACGCGCTCACTCCCCTGCCCTGAGCGCATGGAGCCATAACCGCACACGATGCCCTCATCGGCGGCTGCTTGCAACTCCACGCGCGAGTGTCTTCAACGCACGTCGCCAGTATACCAACTGGCGTCAAACGCGCGGGTAGTTGACAGGACTCTCGGCCCAGCGCTCTCTACGGTTTGCGCGCGAGGATGCTGACCCAGCGATGCTGGCGCGTGTGATCCAGTTCGGCGGAGACGCCCGCCTCGATCACATCCAGGCCTGCGCCTGCGACGAGCGCACGCGCCTCATCTGCGGTGTAATAGGCGTAGAAGCGGCGGGCGTTTGTGTCGGCGCTGTTGGGGTAGGGTTCGTAGCGCTCGGCCTCGCCGTCGGGCGCGCGGTCCTTCACGAACAGCGTGAGCGGCGCGCCGGAGCGGGCGACGCGCGCCAGCTCAGCCATCGCGCGCGGGGCGACGTGCAGCGGCAGATGCAGCAGTGAGGCGGAACACCACACGCCGCAGCAGCTTGCGTCGGGCAGTTCCAGGCGCCGCAGGTCCATCAGCGCGTAGCGAATGGCGCCTGTGGCCAGGCGACGCGCGGTGCGCTCGCCCGCTTCGTCCAGCATCCCCTGCGAGAGGTCCACGCCCAGCACGATCTGTCCCGCCGCCGCGAAGGCGCGCGCATCGCGTCCGGAGCCGCAGCCCGCGTCGAGCAGCGGAATGAAGTTGAGGTATTCGTCAAGCTCGATGTCGTCGCCAGGGCGGCCAAGCTCAGGGATGGGGCGCCGCTCCTCAGCCTCCGCCAGCAGCGTGAGGAACTGCTCCATGCGCTCCACCCAATAGGAACCCATCCGCTCGTTGCGCTCGGCATAGTCGCGCGCGGCCTGATCGTAGGTCGCGGTGGTCAGCTCGACCGCCTGAGCGAATCGCGGGTCTTGCGCGCTCATACGTGCTCCTTGCTCACGCTGCTAGCGTGCGACGGGCTGGCGCTCGGCCAGCGCGGCGATCAGCGAGCCGAAGATCAACTTGCCATCTTCGCCGCCCAGCAGCGCCTCGCCACAGCGCTCCGGGTGGGGCATCAGCGCGGCGACGGTGCGTGCGGCGTTGACGATGCCCGCGATGTTGCGGCGCGAGCCATTGGGATTGGCGGCAGGCGTGATGTCGCCATTCGGTTCGCAGTAGCGGAAGAGCACGCCGTTGCTGGCCTCCAGCGCATCGAGCGCCGCATCATCGGCGAAGTAGTTGCCCTCGCCATGCGAGATCGGCACGCGGATGACCTGGCCGGGGCGCAGCAGCCGCGTGAAGGGCGTCTCCGTATTCTCGGCGCGCAGATGCGTCCACTGGCAGCGGAACTCCAGGCTGTCGTTGCGCAGCATCGCGCCGGGCAGCAGGCCAGCCTCCAGCAGAATCTGGAAGCCATTGCAGATGCCCAGCGCCAACCCACCACGCTCGGTGAACGACGTGATCGCGCCCATCACCGGGGCGAATCGGGCGATGGCCCCAGCGCGCAGATAGTCGCCATACGAGAAGCCGCCCGGCAGAACCACAGCGTCGCAGCCCTGCAAGTCAGTATCCTGATGCCAGATGGTGACTGTCTCTTGTCCGAGTACTGGCCCCAGGATGCGCAGACAATCTTTGTCGCTCCAGGTGCCCGGAAAGACGACCACGCCAAATTTCATGCGTCTCGCTCCGCTCTTGCGCTGATGTTGCTCTGTTCTTGCTCCCCTCTCCTGTGGGAGAGGGGCTGGGGGTGAGGTTCCACTCAGCCTTCGACCCACTCCTGGCCGTCTTCGTATATCTCTTTCTTCCAGATCGGCACACTCGCCTTGAGGGCATCAATCGCATAGCGGCATGCCTCGAAGGCCTCAGCGCGGTGCGGGCAGGCAGCGACCACCACCACGCTGCACTCGCCAATCGCCAGCGGCCCGATGCGATGAACCATCGCCAGGGCGCTCTCTGGCCAGCGCTGCGCCACCTCGGCGGCGATGCGCGCCATCTCGCTCTCGGCCATCTCCGGGTAGGCGTCATATTCCAGTGCGCGGACGCGCTTGCCACGCGCATTGTCGCGCACGACTCCAGCGAACGTGACGATGCCACCGGCGCCAGCGGTCGTCACCGCCTGCTCCAGCGCGCGAATCGCCTCGCCATCGAGCGGGTCGCGTGTGATGTGGATAATCGGCGCAGGGAGGGCCTGCTCGGATGTCTCGGCGGATGTCTCGGCGGATGTCTCGTCTGCCATGCTCAGCCACCTCCCAGTGGTGGAATGAAGACCAGTTCGGCGCCATCGCTCAGCGGTGTCTCCGCCTGGGCGTAGCCGCGATTGACGGCGGCGGCACAGGCAGGCAGCAGCTTCGCCAGCGCGGGCCGTCGCTCGGCCAGCAGCCCACGCGCCTGCGCGACTGTCGCGCCGTCGGGTAGATCGAGCGCCTCTTCCGCCTCGCCGACCGCCTCACGCAACGCCGCGAAATATCGTATCCGTACCTGCATGTGGCTGCTATCCTCTCGCTCTCTGTCGCGCCTCTGCCAGTGTACCGCGCCAGCGGTCGCCAGCGCCAGGCGCGGCTGAGGGCAGGCGCGATCCGCCGGGACTGGCGCTGGCTACACGGCCCGTGCGCGCATGAGAAGAATGGACGGCGCTTCGCGGGCGCCAGGAACCGCCTCGGCGCTACGCCCCGTCGCCTGTGGCTCTGCCAGGCGCTCCAGCGATAACCCCACCTCGACCAGCGTGTTCAGATAGGTGGCGAGCGTGCGATGGTATTCGCCGACCTGGCCGCGCACGCCGGAGGAGTTGGCAGATGTCCAGTAGACCTCATCGAAGTAGCCGCTCACCTCACGCGCGGGCAGTCCATCCTCGCGTGTGACCCAACGCGAGTGCGGTGTCTGGAAGCAGGGATGCGTGATCGAGCAGACGAACCACCCTCCCGGCGCCAGGATACGGCGCACCGTCTGGAGGGTGGCGCGCAAGTCGGGAATTGGCATCAGCGCCATGCCACAGGTGACGCCCTCGAATGCAGCGCTGGGGAGCGCGGCGCCGTCCTGCGCATCGGTCAGCAGGTAGCGTATACCCAGCGGCTCGCGCGCCTCGTAGTCCTGGGCCAGCGCCAGCAACTTCTCGGAGATGTCTGCGCCCGTCACCCGCGCGCCGAGTCGCGCCAGTTCGCGCGCGATGAAGCCCTGCCCACACGCGAGGTCACAGATCGCCTGACCGCCAACATCGCCCGCCAACGCCAGCATGCCCGGCAAGATGACCTCCGCATAGAGTGGATTCTGGCGCAGATAGGCGTCATACCAGTCGGCGATGGCGTCGTAGGGTGTTGATGGCAACAGCAGACCTCCAGCGCAGGCGCGCCCGTCGCAAGAACTGCGCGCCCCTGCGGTCAGCATACGTCGGCGCGCCACTGCAACTGTAGCGCGCCAGCGGTCGCCAGCGCCAGCGGTCGGATGCGGCTGGAGGCTACTCGCCCTTGCGGCCAGCGAATTGCATGGCTAGCTCCGTGAAGAGGCGGACGCCATAGCCAGTCGCGCCACCCTCGCCCTCGGCGTCGCGTGCGCTGCGAATGGCGGTACCGGCGATGTCGAGGTGCGCCCAGGGGGTATCGCCGACGAACTGGCTCAGCACCTTCGCCGCCGAAATGGACCCCGCCAGACGTCCACCGCTCTGCTTGATGTCGGCGATCTCGCTGCGAATCAGCCGATCATAGTCGTCATCCATCGGCATCGCCCAGACGCGCTCGCCTGACGTGAGCGCCGCCTGCTCGACAGCGTGCGCAAAGTCGCTATTATTGCTGAAGAGGCCCGCGCGGTGATTGCCCAGCGCGATGCCGATGGCCCCCGTCAGCGTGGCGGCGTCTACAATTGGCGTGTAGCCCTGCTTGACGGCGTAGCTGAGCGCGTCGGCGAGCGCCAGCCGCCCCTCAGCGTCGGTATTGTTGATCTCGATAGTCTTGCCATTCGCGGCGCGCAGGATGTCGCCGGGGCGATAGGCTGAGCCGCTGGGCATATTTTCCGTGGCGGGGGCGATGCCGACGACATTGACGGCGGGCTTGAGCAGCGCGAGGGCGCGCATCGCGCCGATCACTGCTGCAGCGCCACACATATCCATCTTCATCTCAAGCATGCCTTCGTGCGTCTTGAGCGAGAGGCCGCCAGAGTCGAAGGTGATGCCCTTGCCAACCAGCGCCAGCGCAGGTGTGTTCGCCCCGGCGCCGTTGTAGCGCAGCACGATGAAGCGTGGCTCCTCGACACTGCCCTGGTTGACCCCCAGCAGCGCGCCCATCTGTTGCTCGCGAATCCAGTCCTTGCCGTGGATGTCGCAGTCCAGCCCCACCTCGGCGGCCATCGCGCGGGCGCGCTCGCCCAGCTCCGTCGGCGTCAGCGTATTGGGCGGCTCGTTGCCCAGATCGCGTGCGAAGTTCGCCGACTCGGCCAGAATGCGTCCGCGCTGCACCGCTGAGCGCAGGGCGGGCTCGCGGCCACGCCCCAGGATGGTAATCGCTGCGATGGCGCGCTGCGGCTTGTCGTCGCGCTGCGTTTTGTAGCGCTTGAACTCGTAGAGGCCAAGCAGCGCGCCCTCAGTCGCGGCGCGTGCGGCGGAGGCCAGATTGACCCCCGACTCGGCCCAGGCCAGCGCCAGCCCCACCTCGTGCGCGCCTGCGTCGCGCAGCGCACGACAGGCCAGCGAGGCCGAGCGCCGCACGCGATCTACGCTGAACTTACCACGCGCGCCCAATCCGATGATAGCGACGCGGGTTGGCTCGATCTTGCCGAGGGTGTGCAGCAGCGTCACTTCGTCGGCTGCGCCCGTTACTTCGCCGCTGGCCACCAGCTCGGCGATGACGCCCGCCAGCGCCTCATCCAGCGCCGCCGCTGGCCCCTGCAAGTGCGCTTCATCCGCAAATACGCCGACCGCCAGCGCGTCACCCTCGAATTGTTGCACGTCGCGCGTGCTGACATGCGCCTCAATCACTGCTCGCCCTGCCTTCTCGCCCAACGATGCGACGGCATGCCGGGAGGAAACCGCCGCTCACGCTTGACAGCCACGCTCTGCGCCGCACATACGGCGCTGCCACCCAGCATAGCATAGGCGGCAAGTGGCATGGCTATCCATCTGGATGGGAAGCGCGCTGCATTCCCTCAGCAGGCGCTATTTAAGCCAGTCTATCAGCGAGGCAAAGCCTGACGTGTTCGACCAGACCGTCATAGGCGTACGGCTTGGTGAAGTATTTGGAGGCGCCTGCGGCGAGCGCGGCCTGGAGTCGCTCGCCCTGGCTCGCGCCACTCGCGATGATGACAGGGATGTTGGCGGTGATGGGGGTGGCGCGCATCCGCTCGATCAAGGTGAGCGCGTCGACCTGGAGATCGGTGATGACGAGGCTGATGGCGCCCTGCTGGAGCGCACTCCAGCCTGCTTCGATGTTCTCTACGGCGACGCACGCGAACTGCTCCGCGTGCAAGTACATCTCAAGCTGCATCTTAACATCAGGGTCGTCTTCGATAATGAGGATGATTGGCGCGTTAGACGCATCAGGCGCATCAGGCGCATCTTTTGTGGAGCTGCTCGACATGGGAGCCTGCCTTTTGGTCATGCGGGCGGCTGCGCCCGCTGGATGAGCCACACCCGGCCTGTGCGCGTGTGGCGGGCTGATCTGGTGTTTCCCCTCCACCTCATCCATAGCATCCGCAGCGAGCATGCGTCAGCCTTGTCGCCATTGTAGGCAGTTACCCAGGCATGGTCAAGCAACCTGGTTCACTTTGCCGAGTTGCGCCTGCGCCCCTCTTGACATGGCGCCCACCCACCGTGCTAACATTCGGCAGTTGGCTAAAGTTCAACATGAGCCAATTATCGTAAGTTGCATGCGCGTCGAGCGTATAGATCGTGGCGCGAGGAGGCTGAAGATGTCCGCTGCAACGACGGATGCGGCAGGCGGGGCGGGCCGCGTGATTGTAGACGACGCGCCAGCCTACGACGCGCTGGTGGCCCTGTGTGCGGTCGCGCAGCCGCGTTTCCTGAAGCGCAGCGACTGGCGCGCGTGGGCCGAGACGGCGGCCAGTGGACTGAGCGTGGAGCAGTGGCGGCGGCTGCGCGGATGGTTCGCTGGGGCGATGGTTGGCTATTCGCTGGTGGCGCTCGCGCCGCTGCTGACGGGCAAGCGCGATCTGGGCGACCTGGCCGATGCGCTGGAGGCGCTGCCGCCGGGTGATCTGATACGCATCGTCGTCACTGCCGAGATGATCGCGCCGCAGACGCCGCTCGATGCCACTGATCTGCTGGCGCTGCGCGGTGATCTGCCAGCGGCGCGCCACTTCTGCGACCGCTACCTGCGGGCGAGCGGACGGCAGCGGGCAGCGGCGCTGCGCACACTGGTCGCGCCGGAGGAGACACGCGCTGAGTTGCTCGCCACGTTGCGCGAGTTTGATGCGCATGTTTTCAGCGCGCTGGCTCCCCGGCTGAGCGACGAACGCGCGCGCGGCGCGACCGCCCTGTGCGCCCAGATCGAGCGTGACGGCGGCCTGGCGCCCGCCCTCATCAGTGAACACGACGATGTGCAGGGGTTCTCGCCGATCATTATAGGTATGTCTACCCTGCTCGGCGACGCTCACTCACTCTATTACCACGATACTGACCATACCTTGATAGATGGGCGCGACTACGAGCCGTTCATTGTCATCGTCGGCGCACGCCAGGCGCTGGGCCTGGCCCCACATCGGCATGGCGCCGCGCTGGCCGAAGGCGCCGAGCGCTTCGCCGATCCCGCGACCCGCTGGGCCACACTCTACACCGCGCTGGCCGATCCCTCGCGCTTGCAGATCGTGCGCTTGCTGTCTGCGCGCCCGCACTATGGGCAAGAGCTGGCTGCGGCGCTGGGCATGTCGGGCGCGACCATCTCACACCACCTCGGCGCGCTCAGCAAAGCGGGCGTGCTTGGAGTCGAGCGGCAGGCGCACCGCACCTATTTCGTACTCGATCAGCCGACGCTGCGGGCATTGTTGCGCCAGGGCGAGCAGTTTGCGCTGGGCGGGCCGACAGGAACCGCAGAGACCTCTGCTGAAACCGCTGACGATAGCGCGGCTGAGAGCGCAGCGCACAACGCGCACGAAGGGATGGCCTGACAATGGTGGTGGGATTGTTTCGGCGTGTGCAGTTTGCGCGGGCGCTGCGCTCGCGCCGCTTCGCCTGGCTGTGGAGCGGCCAGACCATCTCGGCGATGGGCGATGGCGCATTTTTCACGGCGCTGGCCTGGCAGGTGCTGCTGCTGACTGGCTCCGCGACGGCGATGGGCATAGCGCTGGTGGCGCAGTCCATCCCGCTGGTGCTCTTCATGCTGGTCGGCGGCGTCGTCGCGGACCGTCTGCCGCGTCGGCTGACGCTGCTCTGGTCGGATGGCGGGCGCGCCGTCGTGACACTGATCGTGGCCGTCCTCGGCTTCTTCGGCTACCTGCAATTCTGGCATCTGGTCGCGCTGGCGGCGCTCTTTGGCCTGGCCGAAGCCTTTTTCCGCCCAGCCTATCAGTCCATCCCGCCCGAACTGGTTCCCGTGGAGGACCTGCCCTCAGCCAATGCGCTCTCCAGCTTCACCCGCAGCATCTCCACGCTGATTGGCCCAGCCATCGGCGCGGCGTTGGTGGCTATCTCGTCGCCAGCAGGGGCCTTCGCCTTCGATGGCCTCACCTTCGTCATCTCGGCGGTCTGCCTGCTGATGATGGGACGTGTGGATGGACAGGCGCGCCCCGTCGCGCCGACAGTCGCTGTGCCTGATATGACCGATATGGCCGATGTGGCCCCCTTCGCGAGCGCCGTTAGGATGGGCGCGTCCTATGCGCCAGCGGAAGGTGAGAGCGCGCTTGCGCCTGCGGGCGTGGGGCTGCTGCCGAGCGCGCAGGTAGATGCTCCGGTGCTGGTGGGCGCGAACGTCGCCGCGAGCAAGCGTCGTGGGCTGCGCGGCGTCTTCGCCGACATTCGCGAAGGGGTCAGCTACGTCACCGGCTCGACTTTCCTCTGGCTGACGATTGCGCTGGCGTCGCTGGGCAATGTCGCGTTTGCGCCGTTGCAGGTGGCGCTGCCCCGGCTCGTACACGATACCTTTCATCAGGGCGTCTGGCTGCTGGGAGCGATCCTCACGACAGTCTCGATTGGCTCGATCCTCGCCACACTGGTGATGGGCCAGTTCAAGCGCATCCGTCACAGGGGCATCGTCGGCTACGTGTCGCTGATCATCAGCAGCGCGGGGGTGGCGCTGTTCGGCGTCCCGCTGGGCATGTTTGGCGTTGGCGCGCTGCATCTCGGCGCACTCGGCTTCTCGCTGGGTGGCGCTGGCGGGCTATCGGCTGAGGCGACGCTGGCGCTGGTGGGTGGCGCGATTATGGGCGCCGGGCTGGGCGTCTTCGAGATCATCTGGGTGACGACCATGCAAGAGATCGTGCCACCCGACAAGCTGGGGCGCGTCTCCAGCGTTGACTGGCTCGGCTCGCTTTGTCTCCAGCCGATTGGTCTGGTGGTGGTCGGCGCGCTGACCGATGTGATCGGCCCGGCGGGGGTGTTTATTGCAGGGGGCCTCTTCAGCGCGCTTCTCACCTTGCTCGGCCTGCTGTCGCGCAACATTCGCCAGCTCGACTGAGTCGCGAGACTGCGCCGCGCTGGACTGCGTCGTGCGAGCGCGAGCGGCTCGACGGTATCGAGCGCGGCGCACGACCATTTACACTAACAGTAGGC